>NZ_DASVSF010000018.1 GCF_036388275.1 Longimicrobium sp. | reverse complement strand
TGCCCGCGCTGCGCACCATCACGGTGGCCGGCGAGGCGCTGCCGGCGGAGCTCGTGGAGCGCTGGGGCGCGCGGCACCGGCTGTGGAACCTGTACGGGCCCACCGAGGCCACCATCTGGAGCACGGCGGCGGAGTGCGCCGCCCCGGCGGCCAAGCCGGACATCGGCGCGCCCATCGCCAACGTGCGCGCCTACGTCCTGGACGCGGCGCTCGGCCCGGTGCCGGTGGGCGTCCCGGGCGAGCTGTACCTGGGCGGGGCAGGGGTGGCGCGCGGGTACCTGGGCCGGCCGGGGCTCACGGCCGAGCGCTTCGCCCCGGACCCGTTCGGGGGCGAGCCCGGCGCGCGCCTGTACCGCACCGGCGACCGGGTGCGCCGGCTGGCGGACGGCCGGCTGGACTTCATCGGCCGCATGGACGACCAGGTGAAGGTGCGCGGCTTCCGCATCGAGCCGGGCGAGATCGAGGCGCGGCTGGCGGAGCACGCGGCGGTCCGCGAGGCCGTCGTCGTCGTGCGCGAGGACGCGACCGGCGACCGGCGGCTGGTGGCCTACGTCGTGGCCTCGGCCCGCGTGGAGGCCGACGCGCTGCGCGCCTACCTGGGCGAGCGCCTGCCGGAGCACATGGTGCCGGCGGCGTACGTGCACCTGGATGCGCTGCCGCTCACGCCCAACGGAAAAGTGGACCGCAAGGCGCTCCCCGCCCCCGAAGGCGGCGCGTACGCGCGGCGCGGCTACGAGGCGCCGGTGGGCAAGACCGAGCGGGCGCTGGCGGAGATCTGGTCCGAGTTGCTGGGGGTGGAGCAGCCAGGCCGGTGGGACCACTTCTTCGAGCTGGGCGGCCACTCGCTGCTGGCGGTGCGGGTGACCTCGCGCGTGCGGCAGGTGCTGGGCGCGGAGCTGGCGCTCGCCGACCTCTTCCAGCGCCCGGTGCTGGCGGATCTCGCGCGCACCATCGAGGATGCGGCGCGCACCGAGCTGCCGCCGATCGAGCGCGTGGATCGCGCGGGGCGGCTGCCGCTCTCCTTCGCCCAGCAGCGCCTCTGGTTCCTGGAGCAGCTCGACGACCTGGGCGGCACGTACCACATCCCCACGCGGCTGCGGCTGGGCGGCGAGCTGGACGGGGCGGCGCTGCGGCGTGCGCTGGACGCGATCGTCGCCCGGCACGAGGCGCTGCGCACGACCTTCGTGGAGGTGGACGGCGAGCCGGTGCAGCGGATCGCGGAGGAAAGCCCGTTCCACCTCCTGGAGCACGACCTCGGCGGGCATCCGGACTCCGCGGCGGAGCTGCGCCGGCTGTCGGCGGAGGAGGCGAATGCGCCCTTCGACCTGGAGCGGGGGCCGCCGATCCGCGGGCGGCTGGTGCGCCTGGCCGAGGACGACCACGTCCTGCTGATGACGATGCACCACATCGTCTCCGACGCCTGGAGCATGGAGGTGCTGACGCGGGAGCTGCGCACGCTCTACGATGCCTTCCGTCGTGGGGACGCGAACCCGCTCGTCCCGCTTCCGGTGCAGTACGCCGACTACGCGGCCTGGCAGCGGAAGTGGGTCGCCGGCGAGGTGCTGCGCGAGCAGGCGGAGTACTGGACCCGGACGCTGGCCGGCGCGCCCGAGCTGTTGGAGCTGCCTGCGGACCGTCCGCGTCCCGCGCGGCAGGACCATGCCGGGGGCACGGTGGGGATCAGCGTGGACGAGGAGCTCTCGGCCGCGCTGAAGGAGCTCTCCCGGCGGCACGGCGCCACCCTCTTCATGACCGTGCTCGCCGGGTGGGCCGCGGTGCTGGGCCGCATCTCGGGCCAGGACGACGTGGTGGTAGGGACGCCCACGGCCAACCGGGGGCGCACCGAGGTCGAGGGGCTGATCGGCTTCTTCGTCAACACCCTTGCCCTGCGCGTGGACCTTTCCGGTCCGCCCACCGTGGCGGAACTGCTGGAGCAGGTACGGGCGCGATCGCTGGGGGCGCAGCAACACCAGGACATCCCCTTCGAGCAGGTGGTGGAGCTGGTGCAGCCGGTGCGCAGCATGGCGCACAGCCCGCTCTTTCAGGTGATGTTCGCTTGGCAGAACGCGTCGCAAGGCCCGCCGGAGGTCCCCGGTGCCAGGCTGGAGGGCGCGGGCGCGGCGTCCCAGGCGGCGGCCAAGTTCGACCTGTCGCTCTCAATGGGAGAGGCGGGCGAGCGCATCGCCGGTAGCCTGACCTACGCGACGTCGCTGTTCGAACGGGCCACCATCGAGCGCCACCTGGCCTACCTGCGCCGGGTGCTCGAGGCATTCGTCTCGGACGACCTGCAGGCCGTGGACGCGATCCCGCTCCTGCCTGAGGCCGAGCGGCGCCGGGTGCTGGAGGAGTGGAGCGCGGGCGAGGCGGCGCACGTGCCCGAGCTGTGCATCCACGAGCTGTTCCAGGCGCAGGCACGGCTGACGCCCGGGGCTGTCGCCCTGGTCCACGCGGACGAGACGCTGGCCTACGCGGAGCTGGACGCGCGCGCCAACCGGCTCGCGCACCACCTGCGGTCGCTCGGCGTCGAGCCCGAGGCGCGGGTGGGGGTCTTCCTGGAGTGGGGTCCCGAGCTGGTGGTCGCGCTTCTGGCCGTGCTGAAGGCGGGCGGCGTCTACGTGCCGCTCGATCCGTCGCTCCCCGACGAGCGCCTGGCGTTCATGGCGGAAGACGCCGGGGCCGGCGTCGTGGTGACCCGCGACGCACTTGCCGGCCGCCTGGCTGTCGGCGTGACGGTGCGGGTGGACGCCGACGCGGAGCGGATCGCCGTCGAGCGCGGCGACGCGCCGGCATCGGACGTCGCTCCGGAGGGCCTCGCCTACCTGATCTACACGTCCGGCTCCACGGGCCGCCCCAAGGGCGTGGCGGTGGAGCACCGTGCCGCGGCCACGCACTTCCGCGCGATGGCCGCGACGCTGGAGATCGTCCGCGAGGACCGCGTGCTCCAGTTCGCCTCGGCGGGGTTCGACGTATCGCTGGAGCAGGTCTTCCTGCCGCTTCTCACCGGAGCCACGCTGGTGCTCCGGGGCGCGGAGCTGTGGAGCCCCGCCGAGTTCGCTGGGCGGGCCCGCTCCCTGGGCGTCACCGTCGCCAACCTCCCGCCCGCGTACTGGCAGGAGGTGCTGGCCACGGGTGCACTTCCCGAGGTACGGCTTCTCCTGGTCGGCGGCGACGCACTTCCCACCGCGGCGGCGGCCGCGGGAGACGCCACGCGCCTGCTCAACTGCTATGGACCCACGGAGGCGGTGGTCACCGCCACGGCGTTCGCCGTTCCCGGCGGCTTCGCGGAGGGCTTCGCCGGATCGGCCGCGCCCATCGGGCGGCCTCTCCCGGGACGCAGTGCCTACGTCCTGGACGTGCGCGGGGCACCCGTTCCCCCGGGCGTGGCGGGCGAGCTGTTCCTGGGCGGGCTCCTGGCGCGCGGCTACCTGGGGCGGCCGGGGCTGACGGCGGAGCGCTTCGTCCCCGACCCGTTCGGCGGCGCGCCGGGTGCGCGCCTGTACCGCACCGGCGACCGGGCGCGCTGGCGGGAGAGTGCGGAAGTGCGTGAGTGCGTGAGTGCGGAAGTGAATCCCGTGCCCAACTCCCGCACTGACGCACTGACGCACTCACGCACTGCGGTTCTCGAGTTCCTGGGCCGGATCGACTTCCAGGTGAAGGTGCGCGGCTTCCGCATCGAGCTCGGCGAAATCGAGGCGCGGCTGCGCGAGCACGCGTCGGTGCGCGAGGCCGTGGTGGCCGCGCGCGCGGAGGGCTCGGGCGACACGCGGCTGGTGGCGTACGTCGTGGGATCGGACTCCGTCGAAGTCGAGGCGCTGCGCTCGTACCTGTCGGAGCGCCTGCCGGAGTACATGGTGCCGGCGGCGTACGTGCGGCTCGACGCCTTGCCGCTGACGCCCAGCGGCAAGGTGGACCGCAAGGCGCTCCCCGCGCCCGATGGGGACGCGTACGCGCGGGGCGGCTACGAGGCCCCGGTGGGAGAGACGGAGCAGGCGCTGGCGGAGGTCTGGTCCGAGCTGCTGGGCGTGGAGCGGGTGGGCCGCTGGGACAACTTCTTCGAGTTGGGAGGCCACTCGCTGCTCGCCGTTCGCGTGATCTCGCGCGTGCGCCAGGTGATGGGCGCCGAGGTGGGGATCGGCGGCCTGTTCGAGCGCCCGGTGCTGGCGGACTTCGCGCGCGGGGTGCAGGAGGCCGCGCGGACGAACCTGCCGCCGATCGAGACGGTGCAGCGGAGCGGCGCGCTGCCGCTCTCCTTCGCCCAGCAGCGTCTCTGGTTCCTGCACCACATGAACGGCGCCGGGACGGCCTATCACATCCCCACCCGCCTGCGGCTGCGGGGCGAGCTGCACCGGGAGGCGCTGGTGCGTGCGCTGGAGCGGATCGTGGCGCGGCACGAGGCGCTGCGCACCCGCTTTCCCGCGAGTGACGGCGTGCCCGCGCAGCGCATCGCCCCGGTGAAGGAGAGCCGGTTCCCGCTCGCGGAGTACGACCTCGGCGGCGATCCCCAGGCGAGGTCCGAACTGCAGCGGCTGTTGGGCGAAGAGGCGCGGGCGCCGTTCGACCTGGAGCAGGGGCCGCTCATCCGCGGCCAGCTGATCCGGCTGGCGGCCGACGACCACGTGCTGGTCGTCACCATGCACCACATCGTCTCCGACGGCTGGAGCATGGGGGTGTTCACCCGCGAGCTGGGCGCCCTCTACGACGCCTTCCGCCGCGGCGAGCCCGATCCCCTGCCGCCTCTGCCGGTGCAGTACGCCGACTACGCGGCATGGCAGCGGAAGTGGGTGGATGGCGACGTGCTCCGGCAGCAGGCGGAGTACTGGACGGAGACGCTCACCGGCGCGCCGGAGCTGCTGGAGCTCCCCACCGATCATCCGCGTCCCATGCGGCGGGACCAGGCGGGCGCGTCGGTGGGCGTGGTGATGGACGAGGCGCTGACGGCCGGCCTGAAAGCGCTGGGCCAGCGCCACGGCACCACCCTGTTCATGACCGTGCTCGCCGCCTGGGCCGCGGTGCTGGGCCGCCTTTCGGGCCAGCCCGACGTGGTGGTCGGAACCCCCACCGCCAACCGCGGCCGCACCGAGATCGAGGGGCTGATCGGCTTCTTCGTGAACACGCTGGCGGTGCGCGTGGATCTCGCCGGCTCCCCCACCCTGGCGGAGCTGCTGGTGCAGGTACGGGCTCGATCGCTGGGTGCGCAGCAGAACCAGGACATCCCCTTCGAGCAGGTGGTGGAGCTGGTGCAGCCCGCGCGCAGCCTGGCGCACAACCCGGTCTTCCAGGTGATGCTCACCTGGCAGAACGCCCCGGAGGGTGGGCTGGAGCTCCCCGGCCTCAGGCTGGCGGGGGTGGACGCGGGGTCGGGGCGGGCGACGGCGGCGGCGGCGAAGGTAGACCTGTCGCTCACGCTGTGGGAGGCGGGCGGCCGAATCGTGGGCAGCGCCACGTACGCCACGGCGCTCTTCGAGCAGGCGACGGTGGAGCGCTGGGTGGGCTACCTGCGGCGCGTGCTGGACGCGATGGTGGCCGACGACGCGCAGCCGGTGGACCGGCTGGAGCTGCTGGACGAGGCCGAGCGGAGCCTGGTGCTCGAGGAGTGGAACCGCGCGGAGAGGGACGTCCCGCGCAACGCGTGCGTGCACGAGCTCTTCGAGGCGCAGGTGGCGCGCACCCCCGACGCCGTCGCCGTGGTCTTCGAGGACCGCTCGCTGACGTATGCGGAGCTGAACGACCGCGCCAACCGGCTGGCACACCACCTCCGCGGACGGGGCGTGGGGCCCGACGTGCGGGTGGCGGTCTGCATCGAGCGCAGCCCGGAGCTGATGATCGCCTTCCTGGCCGTGCTCAAGGCGGGGGGCGCGTACGTCCCGCTGGACCCGGGCGACCCCGAGGACCGGCTGCGCCACATGCTGGACGACGGCGCCCCCGCGGCGCTGCTGGTGCACGCCGGCACCGCCGCGCGCTTCGCCGGCGAGGCCATCCCGGTGATCGACCTCGATGCCCGCGCGGGGGACTGGGTGGACGAGCCCGCGGAGAATCCCTCCTCGATGGGTGCGGGGCCGGCGCTCGGCCACCTGGCGTACGTCATCTACACCTCCGGCTCCACCGGCCGCCCCAAGGGGGTGATGGTGGAGCACCGCGCGCTGGCCAACGTCATGGGGTGGATGGGCGAGGCGTGGCCGCTCGGCCCCGGCGACGTGGTGCTGCAGAAGACGCCGGTGAGCTTCGACGCCTCGGCGCGCGAGCTCTTTCCGCCGCTGCTGGCGGGCGCGAGGATGGTGATCGCGCGCCCGGGCGGGCACCGCGACCCCGCCTACCTGGCGGAGACGATCCGCCGCGAGGGTGTCACCACGCTGCACTTCGTCCCCACCATGTTCGGGTTCCTGCTCGAGGAGCCGGGGATCGAGCGGTGCACCTCCGTCGCGCGGGTGGTGTGCGGCGGCGAAGCGCTCCCGGCCGCCCTGGCGCGGCGCGCGGCGGAGCTGCTGCCGCACGCAGAACTGCACAACGTCTACGGCCCCACCGAGGCCGCCGTGGACGTCACCTGGCTGCGCTGCCCGGCCGAGGTGGCGGGTCCGCACGTGTCCATCGGCCGGCCGATGGCCGGCTGCCGCGCCTACTTCCTGGACCGTGCCGCCCAGCCGGCGCCCGCCGGCGTGGCCGGCGAGCTATACCTGGGCGGGGTGCAGGTGGCGCGCGGCTACCTGGGGCGGCCGGGGCTGACGGCGGAGCGCTTCGTCCCCGACCCGTTCGGTGGCCAGCCCGGGGCGCGGCTCTACCGCACGGGCGACCTGGGGCGGTGGCGGCCGGACGGGACTATCGAGTTCCTGGGACGCAACGACTTCCAGGTGAAGGTGCGCGGCTTCCGGATCGAGCTGGGAGAGATCGAGGCGCGGCTGCGCGAGCACGCGTCGGTGCGCGAGGCGGTGGTCGTCGCGCGCGAGAACGAGGCGGGCGACCGGCGGCTGGTGGCGTACAGCGTGGGCCCCGGCTCCGCTGAGGCCGATGCGCTGCGGGCTTTCCTGGCGGAGCGCCTGCCGGAGCACATGGTGCCGGCGGCGTACGTGCGCCTCGACACCTTTCCGCTGACGTCCAGCGGCAAGGTGAACCGCAACGCGCTGCCCGCGCCCGAAGGCGACGCGTTCGCGCGGCGCGGCTACGAGGCCCCGTTGGGGGAAATGGAGCAGGCGCTGGCGGAGATCTGGTCCGAGCTGCTGGACGTGGAGCGGGTGGGGCGCGGGGACAACTTCTTCGAGCTGGGCGGCCATTCGCTGCTCGCCGTCCGCGTGATCTCGCGCGTGCGCCAGGCGATGGGCGCGGAGGTGGGGATCGGCGACCTGTTCGAGCGTCCGGCGCTGGCGGACTTCGCGCGGGGGCTGGAGCAGGCGGGGCGCGCCGACCTGCCCCCCATCGAGCGGGTGGCGCGGACTGGCCGGCTTCCGCTCTCCTTTGCCCAGCAGCGGCTCTGGTTCCTGGAGCAGATGGGCGGGATGGGGAGCATGTACCACATCCCCAAGGGGCTGCGCCTGCGCGGTGAGCTGGACGGCACGGCGCTGGCTCGCGCGCTGGAAAGGATCGTCGAGCGGCACGAGGCACTGCGGACCACCTTCCACGCCGCGGGCGGCGAACCGGAGCAGCGGATCGCCCCGATCGGGGAGAGCGGATTCCACCTGGCCGGGCACGACCTTTCCGCCCATCCCGATGCCGAGGCGGAGCTGCGCCGCCTGGCCGGCGAGGAGGCGAACGCCCCGTTCGACCTGGAGCGCGGCCCGCTGGTCCGCGGCCAGCTGATCCGGCTGGCGGAGGACGACCACGTGCTGCTGCTGACGATGCACCACATCGTCTCCGACGGCTGGTCGTCGGGCGTGCTGACGAACGAGATGGGCGCGCTCTACGGCGCCTTCCGCGAGGGCCGGCCCGATCCGCTTCCGCCGCTGCCGGTGCAGTACGCGGACTACGCCGCCTGGCAGCGGAAGTGGGTGGACGGGGAGGTGCTGCGGGAGCAGGCGGAGTACTGGACGCGCACCCTGGCCGGCGCGCCGGAGCGGCTGGAGCTGCCCATCGACCGCCCGCGCCCGGCGCGGCAGGACCACGCCGGGGCCCTCGTGGGGATCGACCTGGGCGACCAGCTTTCCGCCGGGCTCAAGGCGCTCTCGCGCCGGCACGGCAGCACGCTGCACATGACGCTGCTGGCCGGCTGGGCGGCGGTGCTGGACCGGCTGTCGGGGCAGGGCGACGTGGTGGTCGGGACGCCCTCGGCGAACCGCGGCCGCCGCGAGATCGAGGGGCTGATCGGGTTCTTCGTGAACACGCTGGCCCTGCGGATCGAGCTCGGCGGTTCGCCGTCCGTCTCGGATCTGCTCCGGCGGGTGAGGGAGCGGGCGCTGGAGGCGCAGCACCACCAGGACATCCCCTTCGAGCAGGTGGTGGAGCTGGTGCAGCCGGCGCGCACCCTGGCGCACAGCCCGCTCTTCCAGGTGATGTTCTCGTGGCAGAGCGCATCGGAGAGCCGGCTGGAGCTCCCCGGCCTCACGCTGGGGGGCGTGTCCTCGGCGTCGCTGCAGGTGGCGAAGTTCGACCTGTCGCTCGCCCTTGGCGAGGCGGGCGGGCGCATCGCCGGAAGTCTCATGTACGCGACGTCGCTGTTCGAGCAGGCCACCATCGAGCGCCACGTGGCGTACCTGCGCCGGGTGCTGGAGGCGTTCGCCGCCGACGACCTGCAGGCCGTGGACGCGCTCCCGCTCCTCCCCGAGGCCGAGCGGCGCCTCGTCGTGGAGGAGTGGAGCGCGGGCGAGGCGGCGCACCTCTCCGGGCCGTGCATCCACGAGCTGTTCGGGACGCAGGCGCGGCTGACGCCCGTGGCCGCGGCCCTGGTCCATGCGGACGAGACGCTGACGTACGCGGAGCTGGACGCGCGCGCCAACCGGCTCGCGCACCACCTGCGGGCGCTCGGGGTGGGGCCCGAGGCGCGGGTGGGGGTATTCCTGGAGTGGGGCCCCGAGCTGGTGGTCGCCCTCCTGGCCGTCCTGAAAGCGGGCGGCGTCTACGTGCCGCTCGATCCGTCGCTTCCCGCGGAGCGCCTGGCGTACATGGCCGAAGACGCCGGGACGATTGCGCTGGTGACGCGCGCGGCGCTCGCCGGGCGCATCGGCGTCGATGCAACGGTTCGGGTGGACGCCGACGCGGAGCGGATCGGCGCCGAATGCGGCGATCCGCCGGTCTCCGGCGTCCGTCCGGAGGGCCTCGCCTACCTGATCTACACGTCGGGATCCACCGGCCGCCCCAAGGGCGTGGGGGTGGAGCACGGTGCCGCGGCCGCGCACTTCCGCGCGATGGCCGGGGCACTGGGGATCGTTCGCGAGGACCGTGTTCTCCAGTTCGCCTCGTCGGGCTTCGACGTGTCGCTGGAGCAGGTCTTCCTGCCGCTTCTCACCGGCGCCACGCTGGTGCTTCGGGGAGCGGAGCTGTGGAGCCCCGCCGATTTCGCGGGGCGGGCCCGCTCCCTGGGCGTCACCGTCGCCAATCTCCCGCCGGCGTACTGGCAGGAGGTCCTGGCCACGGGCTCGCTTCCCGGGGTACGGCTCCTCCTGGTGGGCGGTGACGCCCTCCCGACGGCGGCGGCGGCCGCGGGAGAGGCCACGCGCCTGCTCAACTGCTACGGGCCCACGGAGGCGGTGGTCACCGCCACGGCGTTCGCCGTCTCCGCCGGCTTTGCGGCACGCTTCGCCGGATCGGCCGCGCCCATCGGGCGGCCGCTTCCGGGACGCAGCGCCTACGTCCTGGACGCGCGCGGGGCGCCCGTGCCCCCGGGCGTCGCGGGCGAGCTGTTCCTGGGCGGGCTCCTGGCGCGCGGCTACCTGGGGCGGCCGGGGCTGACGGCGGAGCGCTTCGTCCCCGACCCGTTCGGCGGCGTGGGCGCGCGCCTGTACCGGACGGGCGACCGGGCGCGGTGGCGGGAGAGTGCGGAAGTGCGTGAGTGCGTGAGTGCGGAAGTGAATCCCGTGCCCAACTCCCGCACTGACGCACTGACGCACTCACGCACTGCGGTTCTCGAGTTCCTGGGGCGCGCCGACTTCCAGGTGAAGGTGCGCGGCTTCCGCATCGAGCCGGGCGAGATCGAGGCGCGGCTGCGCGAGCACGCGTCGGTGCGCGAGGCCGTGGTGGCCGCGCGCGAGGTGGGGGCGGGCGACCCGCGGCTGGTGGCGTACATCGTGGGCCCCGGCACCGTCGAGGCCGATGCGCTGCGGGCGTACCTGGCGGAGCGCCTGCCGGAGTACATGCTGCCGGCGGCGTACGTCCATCTCGATGCGCTGCCACTCACCCCGAGCGGCAAGGTGGACCGCAAGGCGCTGCCCGCGCCCGAGGGCGACGCATTCGCGACGCGCGGCTACGAGGCGCCTGTGGGGGAGACGGAGGAGGCGCTGGCCGGGATCTGGGCCGAGGTGCTGGGCCTGGAACGGGTGGGCCGCCACGACCACTTCTTCGAGCTGGGCGGCCACTCGCTCCTGGCCGTCCGCGTGATCTCGCGTGTGCGGCAGGTGCTGGGCGCGGAGGTGGGGATCGCCGACCTGTTCGAAAAGCCGGTGCTCTCCACGCTCGCCCAGCACGTCGTCCACGCGCTGCTCGCCCAGTTCGACCCGGAGGAGCTCGCGCGCCTGGGCGCGCTGCTCGACGACGATGCCACCGATGGGTGATCTCGACACGACTCCGACGGGCCCGGCCGGCCCGTTCACCGCGACCCTCGTTTTCGCACCATGACATTGACTCCGTCGGTTACCAGCGCGGAAAGGCTGCTGAAGCTCGCCCGGGCCGCCCGGCTCCAGCGCAGCCCGGTGACGGCGCCCATCGAGCCGGTGGACCGCGGCGGGCCGCTGCCGCTCTCCTTCGCGCAGCAGCGCCTGTGGTTCCTGGAGCAGCTCGGCGGGCTCGGCGACACGTACCACATCCCCACGCAGCTGCGGCTGGGCGGGGATCTGGACCTGGCGGCGCTGCGGCGTGCGCTGGACGCGATGCTTGCGCGGCACGAGGCGCTGCGCACGACCTTCGTGGAGGTGGGGGGCGAGCCGGTTCAGCGCATCGCGCCGCCGGGCGGCTTCCCCCTGGTGGAGCACGACCTACGCGAGCACCCCCACGCACCGTCGGAGCTGCGCCGGCTGGCGGCCGAGGAGGCGGGCGCCCTCTTCGACCTGGAGCACGGACCCCTGATCCGCGGGCGCCTGGTGCGGCTGCCCGGCGACGACCACCTCCTGCTGATGACGATGCACCACATCGTCTCCGACGGCTGGAGCATGGGGGTGCTGACGCGGGAGCTGGGCATCCTGTACGCCGCCTTCCGCCGGGGAGAGGAGAACCCGCTCCCCCCGCTGCCGATCCAGTACGCGGACTACGCGGCATGGCAGCGGAAGTGGGTCGCCGGCGAGGTGCTGCGCCAGCAGGCGGAGTACTGGAAGACGACGCTCGCTGGCGTGCCCGAGCTGCTGGAGCTGCCCACCGACCATCCGCGTCCCACGCGGAAGGACCACGCCGGGATCGCCCTGGAGATCGACCTGGGCGAGGAGCTCACGGCGGGGCTGAACGCGCTGAGCCAGCGCCGCGGCACCACGCCTTTCGTGACGCTGCTGGCGGGGTGGGCCGTGGTCCTCGGCCGCCTGTCGGGGCAGGACGACGTGGTCGTCGGCGCGCCCAGCGCCAACCGGGGCCGCACGGAGATCGAGGGGCTGATCGGCTTCTTCGTCAACATCCTCCCCTTGCGCGTGGACCTTTCCGGCTCGCCCACGGTGGCCGAGCTGCTGGAGCAGGTGCGGACCCGGTCGCTGGGTGCGCAGCAGAACCAGGACATCCCCTTCGAGCAGGTGGTGGAGCTCGTGAGTCCCGCGCGCAGCCTGGCGCACACGCCGCTCTTCCAGGTGATGTTCGCCTGGCAGGGCGCGTCCGAGGCCCGGCCGGGGCTCCCCGGCCCCCGGGGGGGAGGCGTGGGCCGGGCGGCGCAGGCGACGACGGCGAAGTTCGACCTGTCGCTCGCGCTGGGGGAGTCGGGCGGACGCATCATGGGGAGCGTGGTGTACGCCACGTCGCTGTTCGAGCAGGCCACCATCGAGCGCCACCTGGCGTACCTGCGCCGGGTGCTGGAGGCGATGGCCGCCGACGACCTCCAGCGCGTGGATGCGCTTCCGCTGCTGCCGGAGGCGGAGCGGCGCCGGGTCGTGGAGGAGTGGAACCGCACGGACGCCGATTTCCCGCGGGACACCTGCGTGCACGAGCTCTTCGAGGCGCAGGTGGAGCGCGCGCCCGACGCGCGGGCGGTGGCCTTCGGAGCGGAGGCGCTGAGCTACGGCGAGCTGAACCGCAGGGCGAACCGCCTGGCGCACCACCTCCGCGCGCTGGGCGTGGGGCCGGACGCGCGGGTGGCGATCTGCGTGGGCCGCGGGATGGAAATGATGGTGGGGCTGCTCGCGATCGTGAAGGCGGGCGGCGCGTACGTACCGCTCGACCCCGCCTATCCGGCCGAGCGGCTGGGTGCCATGCTGGCGGACAGCGCGCCCGTCGTCGTGCTCACGGAGGGCTCGCTGGCGGGGCTGTTCGGTGGGACGGAGGTGCGGGTGATCGATCTCGTGGCCGATGCCCGGGCGTGGGCCGGCCAGCCGGAAACGAACCCCGGCCGCCCGGGCACCGCGCCGGATCATCTCGCGTACGTCATCTACACCTCGGGCTCCACGGGGCAGCCCAAGGGGGTGATGGTGGAGCACCGGAGCCTGGCGAACCTCGTGGCGTGGCACTGCGCCGCGTTCGGGGTGAAGGCGGGCGACCGGTCGTCCAGCGTGGCGGGGTTCGGGTTCGACGCCACCACCTGGGAGGTGTGGCCGCCGCTCTGTGCTGGCGCCGCGCTGATGCTTCCGGCCACGCGCGATCCCCAGGCGCTGCTGGAGTGGTGGGAGGAGCAGGCGCTGGACGTGAGCTTCCTTCCCACGCCGCTGGCGGAGGTGGCCTTCGCGCGCGGCCGGGCCAGCGCGGGGCTGCGCACGCTGCTGATCGGCGGCGACCGGCTGCGGAGCCTCCCGGCCGAGCCGCTGCCGTTCACGCTGGTGAACAACTACGGGCCCACGGAAACCACCGTGGTGGCCACCTCCGGCGAGATCGGGGCGTCGGCGAAGGTGCACATCGGCCGGCCGATCGCCAACACGCGCGTCTACCTGCTCGACCGGGCGGGCGAGCCGGTGCCGGAGGGCGTGGCGGGCGAGCTGTACATCGGCGGGGCGGGGGTGGCGCGCGGCTACCAGCACCGTCCCGGGCTGACGGCGGAGCGCTTCGTTCCCGACCCGTTCGCGGGCGCGGCCGGCGCGCGGCTGTACCGCACGGGCGACCTGGCGCGGTGGCTGGCGGACGGGACCCTCGAGTTCCTGGGCCGCACCGACTTCCAGGTGAAGATCCGCGGCTTCCGCATCGAGCCGGGCGAGATCGAGGCGCGGCTCTCCGAGCACCCCGCGGTGCGCGATGCCGTGGTGCTGGTGCGCCAGGACGCGTCGGAAGACCGGCGGCTGGTGGCGTACTACGTGGGCGAGGCGCTCGACGTGGAGACGCTCCGCACGCACCTGTCGGAGCGGCTGCCGGAGTACATGGTGCCGGCTGCCTTCGTGCCGCTGCAGGAGTGGCCGCTCACGCCCAACGGCAAGCTGGACCGCAAGGCGCTCCCCGCGCCCGAGGGCGACGCGTACGCGCGGCGCGGCTACGAGGCCCCGGTGGGCGAAACCGAGCGGGCGTTGGCGGAGATCTGGTCCGAGCTGCTGGGGATGGAGCAGGCAGGCCGGTGGGACCACTTCTTCGAGCTGGGCGGCCACTCGCTCCTGGCGGTGCGGCTGACCTCGCGCGTGCGGCAGGTCCTGGGCGCGGAGGTGGCGCTCGCCGACCTCTTCGACCGCCCGGTGCTGGCGGATCTCGCGCGCACCATCGAGGACGCGGCGCGTACCGCGCTCCCGCCGATCGAGCGGGTGGATCGCGGCGAGCGGCTGCCGCTCTCCTTCGCGCAGCAGCGGCTCTGGTTCCTGGAGCAGATGGGCGATCTCGGCAGCACGTACCACGTCCCCACGCGCCTGCGGCTGCGGGGAGAGCTGGACCGGGGAGCGCTGCGTCGCGCGCTGGACGCGATGCTTGCCCGCCACGAGGCGCTGCGCACGACGTTCGTGCAGGTGGATAGCGAGCCGGTGCAGCGGATCGCGGAGGAGAGCCCCTTCCACCTCCTGGAGCACGACCTGGGCGGCGACGCGGACGCCGAGGCGCAGTTCCGCCGGCTGGCGGCCGAAGAAGCGGGTGCGCGCTTCGACCTGGAGCAGGGGCCGCTCATCCGCGGCCGGCTGGTCCGGCTGGCGGAGGACGACCACGTGCTGCTCCTGACGATGCACCACATCGTCTCCGACGGCTGGAGCATGGGGGTGCTGACGCGGGAGCTGGGCGCGCTCTACGCCGCCTTCCGGCGTGGAGAGGAAAACCCGCTCCCCCCGCTCCCCATCCAGTACGCCGACTACGCGGCCTGGCAGCGGCAGTGGGTGGGCGGCGAGGTGCTGCGGGAGCAGGCGGAGTACTGGAAGCAGGCGCTGTCCGGAGCGCCGGAGCTGCTGGAGCTTCCCACCGACCGCCCGCGCCCGGCGCGGCCGGACCACGTGGGGGGCACGGTGGGGATCGACCTGGGCGACGAGCTTTCGGCGGGGCTCAGGGCGCTCTCGCGGCGCCACGGCACCACGCTGTTCATGACGCTGCTGGCGGGGTGGGCGGCGGTGCTGGGCCGGCTGTCGGGGCAGGAAGACGTGGTGGTCGGAACGCCCTCGGCGAATCGCGGCCGCCGCGAGATCGAGGGGCTGATCGGCTTGTTCGTGAACACGCTGGCGCTGCGCATCGAGCTCGGCGGCTCGCCCTCCGTTTCCGGCCTGCTGGAGCAGGCTCGGGCACGGGCACTGGGAGCGCAGCAGAACCAGGACATCCCCTTCGAGCAGGTGGTGGAGCTGGTGCAGCCCACCCGCAGCCTGGCGCACAACCCGCTCTTCCAGGTGATGCTCACCTGGCAGAGCGCGTCGGAGGGCGGGCCGGAGCTGCCCGGCCCCAGGCTCGGGAGCGCGGGCTCCGGGCCGCCGCGGGAGGCGGCGCGGGGGCCGTCGCAGGAGGCGGCGCAGGGGACGGCGAAGGTCGACCTGTCGCTCACGCTGTGGGAGTCGGGCGGGCGCATCGTGGGCGGCGCCACGTACGCCACGGCGCTCTTCGACCAGGCCAGCGTCGAGCGCCACCTGGCGTACCTGCGCCGGGTGCTGGAGGCATTCGCCGCCGACGACCTGCAGGCCGTGGACGCGCTCCCGCTCCTGCCTGCGGCCGAGCGGCGTCTCGTGGTGGAGGAGTGGAACGCGACGGACGCCGCGTATCCCCGCGAGTCGTGCATCCACGAGCTGGTCGAGGCGCAGGTGGAGCGCGCGCCCGACGCGGTGGCCGTGGTCTTCGATGGCGGCGAGCTCACCTACGCGGAGCTGAACGAGCGCGCCAACCGCCTGGCGCACCACCTCCGCGGGCTGGGCGTGGGGCCCGACGCGCGGGTGGCGATCTGCGTGGAGCGCGGCCCGGCGATGGCGGCCGGGCTGCTGGCCATCCTCAAGGCCGGCGGTGGCTACGTTCCGCTGGACCCGGGCTATCCGGCGGAGCGGCTGCGCTACATGCTGCACGACAGCGCACCCGCGGCCGTGCTCACGCAGGGCTCGCTGAAGGGGGTGCAGGCGCTGTTCGCGGGCGTGGACGTGCCGGTGATCGACCTGGAGGGCACCGGGTGGGCGCGGTTCCCGGCCACCGACCCCGAGCGCGCGGGGCTCACCCCCGGGCACCTGGCGTACGTCATCTACACCTCCGGCTCCACGGGCACGCCCAAGGGGGTGATGATCGAGCACCGGAGCCTGGCGAACCACACCGCGTGGCAGGCCGGCGCCTTCGGGATGGGCCCGGACGACGCGGTGCTGCAGCGCACCTCCATCTCCTTCGACGCGTCGGTGTGGGAGCTGTGGACGACGCTGGCCGTCGGCGCCCGGCTGGTGCTCCTTCCCGTCGACGCGGCGAAGGACCCGGGCGCGATCGCGCGGGTGATCGAGGAGCGCGGCGTGACCGTCGTCCAGTTCGTTCCCACGCTCCTCCAGGCGGTGCTGCGCGGTCTTCCCGAGGGTGCGCCGCTGCGCCCCCGCCTGGTGTTCTGTGGCGGCGAGCCGCTCGCCGCGGCGCTGGTGGCGGAGGCGCGCGCCCGGGGCGTGGGGGAAGTGGTGAACCTGTACGGCCCCACCGAGGCGACGATCGACTCCACGGCGTACCGGTGCGGCGACGAGGACCGCGCCCCGGCCATCGGCGCTCCGGTGGGGAACGTGCGCGTCTACGTCCTGGACGCCGCGGGAGAGCCCGTGCCCGTGGGCGTGGCCGGTGAGCTGTTCATCGGCGGCGCGGGGGTGGCGCGCGGGTACCTGGACCGCCCGGCGGTGACGGCGGAGCGCTTCGTCCCCGATCCGTTCGGCGGCCAGCCGGGGGCGCGTCTGTACCGCACGGGCGATCTCGGGCGGTGGCGTGCGGACGGGACCCTCGAGTTCCTGGGACGCAACGACTTCCAGGTGAAGATCCGCGGCTTCCGCGTGGAGCTGGGGGAGATCGAGGCGCGGCTGCTGGAGCACCCGTCGGTGCGCGAGGCGGTGGTGGCCGCGCGCGAGGATGCAGCCGGCGACAGGCGGCTGGTGGCGTACGTCGTGGGATCGGACTCCGTCGAGGTCGAGGCGCTGCGCTCGTACCTGTCGGAGCGCCTGCCCGAGCACATGGTGCCGGCGGCGTACGTCCATCTGCTTGCGCTGCCGCTCACGCCCAACGGCAAGCTGGACCGCAAGGCGCTCCCCGCGCCCGAGGGCGACGCGTACGCGCGGCGCGGCTACGAGGCCCCGGTGGGCGAGACGGAGCAGGCGCTGGCGGAGGTCTGGTCCGAGCTCCTGGGCCTGGAGCAGGTGGGGCGCTGGGACAGCTTCTTCGAGCTGGGCGGCCACTCGCTGCTCGCCGTCCGCGTGATCTCGCGCGTGCGGCAGGTGCTGGGCGCAGAGGTGGGGATCGGCGACCTGTTCGAGCGCCCGGTGCTGGCGGACTTCGCGCGCGGGGTGCAGGAGGCCGCGCGGACGAACCTGCCGCCGATCGAGCCGGTGGAGCGGAGCGGCGCGCTGCCGCTCTCGTTCGCGCAGCAGCGGCTCTGGTTCATGGAGCAGCTCGACGATCTCGGCAGCACCTACCACATCCCCACGCGGCTGCGGCTGCCGGGAGAGCTGGACCGCGCGGCGCTGCGGCGCGCGCTGGACGCGATCGTCGCCCGGCACGAGGCGCTGCGCACGGCCTTCGTGGAGGTGGACGGCGAGCCGGTGCAGCGGATCGCCGAGGCAAGCCCCTTCCACCTCCTGGAGCACGACCTCGGCGGGCACCCGGACGCCGCGGCGGAGCTGCACCGGCTGGCGGCCGGGGAGGCGGGCGCGCGCTTCGACCTGGAGCAGGGGCCGCCGATCCGCGGGCGGCTGGTGCGCCTGGCCGAGGACGACCACGTCCTGCTGATGACGATGCACCACATCGTCTCCGACGCCTGGAGCATGGAGGTGCTCACGCGGGAGCTGCGCACGCTCTACGATGCCTTCCGTCGTGGGGAGGCGAACCCGCTCGTCCCGCTTCCGGTGCAGTACGCGGACTACGCGGCCTGGCAGCGGAAGTGGGTCGCCGGCGAGGTGCTGCGCGAGCAGGCGGAGTACTGGACCCGGACGCTGGCCGGCGCGCCCGAGCTGTTGGAGCTGCCCACCGACCATCCGCGTCCCTCGCGGCAGGACCATGCCGGGGGCATGGTGGGGATCAGCCTGGACGAGGATCTCTCGGCTGCGCTGAAGGAGCTCTCCCGGCGGCACGGCACCACCCTCTTCATGACCGTGCTCGCCGGATGGGCCGCGGTGCTGGGCCGCGTTTCGGGCCAGGGCGACGTGGTGGTGGGGACGCCTACGGCCAACCGGGGGCGCACCGAGATCGAGGGGCTGATCGGCTTCTTCGTGAACACCCTCGCCCTGCGCGTGGACCTTTCCGGCCCGTCCACCGTGGCGGAGCTGCTGGAGCAGGTACGGGCGCGATCGCTGGGGGCGCAGCAACACCAGGACATCCCCTTCGAGCAGGTGGTGGAGCTGGTGAGTCCCGCGCGCAGCATGGCGCACACGCCGCTCTTCCAGGTGATGTTCTCGTGGCTGAACGCGTCGGAGGGCCGGCCGGAGCTCCCCGGCCCGAGGGTGGGGAGTGTGGCCTCTGCGGCGCTGGCGGCGGCCAAGTTCGACCTGTCGCTCGCGCTGGGAGAGGCGGGCGAGCGCATCGCCGGCAGCCTGGTCTACGCGACGTCGCTGTTCGAGCAGGCCACCATCGAGCGCCACCTGGCGTACCTGCGCCGGGTGCTGGAGGCGATGGCCGCCGACGACCTCCAGCGCGTGGATGCGCTTCCGCTCCTGCCGGAGGCGGAGCGGCGCCTCGTCCTGGAGGAATGGAACGCGACGGGACGTGCGTATCCCACCGGCGGTCTTCGCGTCCACGACCTGTTCCGCGCGCAGGCGGCGCGGACGCCGCACGCCGTCGCGCTCTCCTGGCGCGGCGAGCGGTGGACGTACGCCGAGCTGGAGCGGCGGGCGAACCAGATCGCCAACGCGCTGCGGCGCCGCGGCGTAGGGCCGGAGGTGCGCGTGGGCATCTGCCTGCCGCGCACGCCGGATCTCGTGGCCGCCATGCTGGGCGTGCTGGGGGCCGGAGGCGCGTACGTGCCGCTGGACCCGGCGTATCCCCGCGAGCGGCTGGGCTACATGCTCGAGGATGCCGGGGTGGCGCTCGTCGTCACGGAGTCTGGGCTGGCGGACCGCCTGCCGGGGGATGCGGCCACGCTTCTACTCGACCGCGAGCACGACGTCATCGCGGCGGAATCCGCTGACGCGTTCGAGAGCGGCGTCCTCCCCGAGAACCTGTCTCACGTGATCTTCACCTCCGGGTCCACGGGCCGGCCCAAGGGGGTGATGATCCGCCACTCCTCCGTCGTGGTCCTGCTGCACTGGCTTCGGGAGAACGTGACGGACGAGGAACGCTCGTCGGTGCTCTTCTCCACCTCCATCAACTTCGACGTCTCCATCGCCGAGGTGTTCGGCACGCTTGCCTGGGGCGGAAAGCTGGTGCTGGTGGAGAACGCGCTGGAGCTGGCGACGGTCGACGAGGACGTCGTGCACGTCAGCATGGTGCCGAGCGCGGCGGCGGAGCTGCTGAAGAGCGGTGGCATCCCGGCGAGCGTGAAGACGCTGAACCTGGGCGGCGAGCCGCTGCCGAACGCGCTGGCGCAGGGGCTGTACGCGCTCGGTACGGTGCAGAAGGTCGGTAACCTCTACGGGCCGACCGAGGACACCACGTATTCGACGTACTACGTCGTTCCGCGCGGCGCGGAGCAGGTGCTGGTGGGCACGCAGGTGGCGAACACGCAGGCGTACGTGCTGGATGCGCACCTTCAGCCGGTGCCCATGGGTGCAGTGGGCGAGCTCTACCTGGCGGGCGACGGCCTGTCGCGCGGGTACGCGAACCGTCCCGCGATGACGGCGGAGCGCTTCGTCCCCTGCCCGTTCGGCCCGCCGGGGAGCCGGATGTACCGGGTGATGGACCGCGTGCGCTGGAAAGAAAGTGCGGAAGTGCGTGAGTGCGTTAGTGCGGTAGTGGGAGATTCGCGGGGGGCCGCCAACGAGCAGCGGGACCCGCCGCCGTTCACTCACGCACTCACGCACTCACGCACTCACGCACTCGAATACCTGGGCCGGATCGACTTCCAGGTGAAGGTGCGCGGCTACCGGATCGAGCTGGGCGAGATCGAGGCGCGGCTGGCCGAGCACCCCGGTGTGCGCGCCCCGGTCGTTCTCGTTCGCGAGGACGCACCCGGCGACCGGCGGCTGGTGGCGTACCACCTGGGGGATGAGCCGGTCGCGGTGGATGCGCTGCGGGTACATCTCGCCGAGCGCCTGCCGGAGTACATGGTGCCGGCGGCGTACGTGTGGATGGAGGCGTACCCGCTCACCCCGAACGGCAAGGTGGACCGCAGGGCGCTCCCCGCCCCGGAAGGGAATGCGTATTCGGCCGGCGAGTACGCGGCGCCCGTCGGCGAGACCGAGGAGGCGCTGGCCGGGATCTGGGCCGAGGTGCTGGGCGTGGAGCGGGTGGGCCGCCACGACAACTTCTTCGAGCTGGGCGGGCACTCGCTGCTGGCCGTGCGGGTGATCTCGCGGATGCGGCAGGTGCTGGGGGTAGAGGCTCCGCTGGCTCACCTGTTCTCGCATCCGACGGTTGAATCGCTGGCCGCGCGTGTTTCCGGTTCGGAACTCCAGGTCGAGAGCGACCGGGCGATCGCCATCCGCCCGTCCGGCTCCCGGCCCCCGCTCTTCCTGGTGCACGAGGGAGCGGGATCCACCGCGTACGCACAGGTGCTCCATCCTCACCTGGACGGCGACATCCCGGTGTACGCGCTGCCGGCGCCGTCGCCATCGGAGCCGCCGCTGCGCACCGTCGAGGGGATGGCGACACGCCTGGTGCGGATGATCCGCGAGGTGCAGCCCTCG
>NZ_DASVSF010000017.1 GCF_036388275.1 Longimicrobium sp. | reverse complement strand
GAACACGCTGGCGCTGCGCGTGGATCTCGCGGGCTCGCCCACCGTGGCGGAACTGCTGGCGCACGTACGGGAGCGGGCGCTGGGCGCGCAGCAGAACCAGGACATCCCCTTCGAGCAGGTGGTGGAGGTGGTGCAGCCGGTGCGCAGCCTGGCGCACGAGCCACTCGTCCAGGTGATGCTCGGGTGGCAGAACACGTCGGATGGCCGGGTCGAACTCCCCGGCCTCAGACTGGGCGGCGTGGGATCGGCGGGACCGGCGGGATCGGCCTCGGGCTCGGCGTCGGAAGCGGCGGCGAGGTTCGACCTGTCGCTGGACTTGTCGGAGCAGGGCGGGCGCATCGTGGGAGGCGTGACGTACGCCACCTCGCTCTTCGATCAGGCGACGGTGGAGCGGCACGTCGGCTACCTCCGCCACGTGCTGGAGGCGATGGTGGCGGACGAGCGGCAGCCGGTGGATCGGCTGGCGCTGCTGCCTGAACACGAGCGCCGGCAGGTGGTGGAGGAGTGGAACCGTACGGCGGCGGAGTACCCGGCCGAGTCGTGCATCCACGAGATCTTCCAGGCGCAGGCGGAGCGCACGCCCAACGCGGAGGCGGTGGTCTTCGAGGATCACTCGCTCACCTACGCGGAGCTGAACGCACGGGCGAACCGGCTGGCGCACCACCTCCGCTCGCTGGGCGTGGGTCCCGACGCACGGGTGGCGGTCTGCGTTGAGCGGAGCGCGGAGATGGTCGTCGCGCTGCTGGCCGTGATGAAGGCGGGCGGGGCATACGTGCCGCTGGACCCGGGCCACCCGGCCGAACGGCTGGAGTACATGCTGGCGGACAGCGCGCCCGCGGCGGTGCTCACGCAGAAGCACTTCCGGGATCGGTTCGAGAACACGGGCGTGCCGGTGCTGGAGATCGGCGCCGGCAGGCCGGAGTGGGCCGACCAGCCCGCGACGGACCCGGCGATGGAGGGACTGACGCCGGCGCACCTGGCGTACGTGATCTACACCTCCGGAAGCACCGGCCGCCCCAAGGGAGTCGCCGTTCCGCATCGCGGCGTGGTCAACCTTCTCCGCTCGATGCGCGAAACCGTGGGGATGGAGCCGGCGGATCGCCTGCTGGCGGTGACCACGTACGCCTTCGACATCTCCGTGCTGGAGATGTTCCTTCCCCTTCTGCACGGCGCGGCGACCATCGTGCTGCCGCGGGAGCGGGCCGCCGACCCGGCGGCGCTGGCGGAGGCGATCCGGGCGTACGCGCCCACGGTGATGCAGGCGACGCCCGCCACCTGGCGGATGCTGGTGAGCGCGCAGTGGGAAGGCGCGCCGGAGATGCGCGCGCTCTGCGGTGGCGAAGCGCTTCCGGCGGATCTCGCGTCGGCCCTGCGGAGCCGTGTCGGTGGGCTCTGGAACGTGTACGGGCCCACTGAGACGACCATCTGGTCGACGTCCCAGCCGGTCCGTGGCGATTTAGTCGGCGGGCAGGTGCCGATCGGGCGGCCGGTGGCGAACACGCGCGTCTACGTGCTGGACGCGGTGGGCGAGCCGGTGCCGGTGGGAGTGGCGGGCGAGCTGTACATCGGGGGCGCGGGAGTCGTCCGCGGCTACCTGGGGCGCCCGGAGCAGACGGCGGAGCGTTTTGTCGCCGATCCCTTCGGCGGAGAGCCGGGGAGCCGGCTGTACCGTACGGGCGACCTGGCGCGGTGGCGGCCGGACGGAACGATGGAGTTCCTGGGCCGCACCGACTTCCAGGTGAAGGTGCGCGGCTTCCGCATAGAGTTGGGCGAGATCGAGGCGCGGCTGGCCGAGCACGCTGACGTGCGTGAGGCAGCGGTGATGGCGCGCGAGGACGTGCCGGGTGACGTGCGGCTGGTGGCGTATGTGGTGGGCGACGCGGACGCGGAGGAGCTGCGGGCGCACCTCTCCACCGTGCTCCCGGAGTACATGATCCCCGCCGCGTACGTGCGGCTGGACGCGCTGCCGCTCACGCCGAATGGCAAGCTGGACCGCAAGGCGCTGCCGGCCCCGGAGGGAGACGCGTATGCGTCGCGGGAGTACGAGGCGCCGGTGGGGAAGATCGAGGTGGCTCTCGCGGAGATCTGGACGGACCTGCTGAAAGTGGAGCAGGTGAGCCGGTGGGACCACTTCTTCGAGTTGGGCGGACACTCCCTGCTGGCGTTGCAGGTGGTCTCGCGGGTGCGGCAGGAGATGGACCTGGAGCTCGAACTGGCCGCCGTGTTCGAAAAGCCCGTGCTCGCGGGGCTCGCCGAACGGATCCTGGAGCTGCGGCTCGCCCGGTTCGATCCCGAAACCCTTGCACGGCTCGCGCAGCTCGTTCGCGAGCCCGGCTGAGAACGTTCGCCCGGCTCGGCCGGCCCTGTCCGCTCAGCCATTCGGGAGGTGCGACGCAACCTCGCTCGCACCCCCGCAACCCAGGCAGTTGTCCGTGAACATGCTGAACCCTTCGACCGCTGGGCGCGTGGCGCTCCCCCAGGCCATCGCCCCGATGCAGGCCGCGGCGGAGTACTGGCAGACGACGCTCTCCGATGCTCCCGGGCTGCTGGAGCTGCCCACCGACCATGCGCGTTCGGCGCGGCAGGACTCCGCGGGCGCCAGCATAGAGGTGGAGCTGGACGAGGAGCTGAGCGCGGGGCTCGAAGCATTGTCGCAGCGGCATGGGGCCACGCTCTCCATGACGCTCCTGGCCGGGTGGGCGGTGGTGCTGAGCCGGCTTTCGGGGCAGGCGGAGGTGGTGATCGGTACGCAGGCGGCGGGCCGCGGGCGCGGGGAAAGCGACGGGCGGATCGGCTTCGCCGCCAACCCCCTGCCGATCCGCGCCGACCTCTCCGGCGCGCCCACCGTCGCGGAGCTGCTGCAGCGGGTGAAGGAGCGGGTGCTCGGGGCGCAGCACCACCAGGACGTCCCCTTCGAGCAGGTGGTGGAGCTCGTCCAACCGGCGCGCGGCCCGTCGCACCACCCGCTCTTCCAGGCGACGTTCGTGTGGCGGAACACGCCTGCGGGAGACGGGCTGTCGCTTCCCGCGGCAGAAGGGGGCGGCGGCCTCGCCGGTGACGTGGAGGGTGCGAGCCCGGAATCCCCGCACGTATCGGCGAAGTTCGACCTCTCCCTCGTGCTGGGCGAAAGCGAGGGGCGGATCGCCGGCAGCATGACGTATGCGACGGCGCTCTTCGAACGGGCGACGGTGGAGCGCTGGGTCGGCTACCTGCGGCGGGTGCTGGAAGGGATGGTGGCGGACGAGCGGGGGAGCGTGGAGCGGCTGGAACTGCTCTCCGCGGCCGAGCGGCGCCGGGTGGTGGAGGAGTGGAACGCCACCGACGCCGCGTTCGCCGATGGCGCGTGCGTCCACGAGCTCTTCGAAGCCCAGGCGGCGCGCGCGCCCACTGCGGTGGCGGTCGCCTGGGAAGACGAGACGCTGAGCTACGGCGCGTTGAACGAGCGGGCGAACCGGCTGGCGCACCACCTGGCCGGACTCGGCGTCGGGCCCGAGGTGCGGGTGGGGATCTGCCTGGAGCGGGGGACGGAGATGGTCGTCTCCGTCCTGGCCGTGCTGAAGGCGGGCGGCGCGTACGTTCCGCTGGACCCTGCCTATCCCGCGGAGCGGCTGGCGTTCGTGCTGGCCGACGCAGCCGTGCCCGTGCTGGTGACGCAGGAGTCGCTGCGCGCGGGCCTCCCCGCCGGCGACGGTGTCGCGGTGGTGAGCGTGGACGGGGACGGGGCGCGGATCGCGGCGGAGTCCGCGGAGAACCTGAAGAGCGTCGTCTCGCCCGACCACCTGGCGTACGTGATCTACACCTCCGGGAGCACCGGGACGCCCAAGGGGGTGATGGTGCCGCACCGGGGCGTTCCCAACCTGGCGTACGCGCAGGCCCGCCGCTTCGGCATCGACGGGACCAGCCGCGTGCTGCAGTTCGCCTCGTTCTCCTTCGACGCGGCGGTGTCGGAGGTGTTCGACACGCTGCTGGCCGGGGCCACGCTGGTGATGGCACCGCGCGAGGCGCTCATCCCCGGTGCGGAGCTGCTGGAGACGCTGCGGCGCGGGCGGGTCACGGTGACCACCCTGCCGCCGTCGGTGCTGGCCATCCTTGCGCCGGACGACCTGCCGGAGCTGCGCACGGTGGTGAGCGCGGGGGAGGCGGTGGACGCCGCGACGGTGGAGCGGTGGAGCGGAGGCCGTGCCTTCGTGAACGCCTATGGGCCGACGGAGACCACGGTCTGCGCAGCTTCCGCCCATTGCGAGGCGGACGGGCGTGCGCCGGCGATCGGCCGGCCGCTGGAGAACGTGCGGGTGTACGTGCTGAACGCGGCCGGTGGGCCGGCGCCGGTCGGCGTCCCCGGCGAGCTGTACGTGGGGGGCGTGGGGGTGGCGCGTGGCTACCTGGGCCGGCCGGGGCTCACGGCGGAGAAGTTCGTCCCGGATCCGTTCTCCGTGGAAGGCGGTGCCCGGCTGTACCGCACGGGCGACCGGGTGCGGTGGTCGGCCGGGGGCGAGCTGGAGTTCGTGGGGCGGGTGGACGCGCAGATCAAGGTGCGCGGCTTCCGCATCGAGCCGGGTGAGATCGAGGCGCGGCTCGTGGAGCACGCCGGCGTCCGGGAGGCGGTGGTGCTGGTTCGCGAGGACGCGCCGGGCGAGAAGCGGCTGGTGGCGTACCTTGCGGGCGACGAGACGGCCGGAGCGGAGGTGCTGCGGGCGCATCTCTCGGAACGCCTCCCCGAATACATGGTCCCGGCGGCGTACGTGCGCCTGGACGCGCTTCCGCTCACGCCGAACGGCAAGGTGGACCGCAGGGCGCTCCCCGCGCTCGGGGGCGATGCGTTCTCCGCGCGTGGGTACGAGGCGCCGGTGGGCGAGGCGGAGGAGGCGGTCGCGGCGATCTGGGCGGAGCTGCTGGGGGTGGAGCGCGTGGGCCGGCGCGACCACTTCTTCGAGCGGGGCGGGCACTCGCTGCTCGCGGCGCGCGTCGTCTCGCGCGTCCGGCAGGCGCTGGGGGTGGAGGCCGTGCCGCGCGACCTGTTCGAGCGGCCGGTGCTGGCTGAGTTTGCACGCGGGCTCGAAGCCGCCGGGCGTGCCGAGGCGGCGCCGATCGCGCCGGTGGAGCGCTCCGGCCCGCTCCCGCTCTCGTTCGCGCAGCGGGGGCTGTGGTTCCTGGAGCAGCTGGGGAACCTGGGCAGCACCTACCACATTCCCACGGGGCTGCGGCTGCGGGGCGAGCTGGACCGCGGCGCGCTGGCGCGGGCGCTGGACCGCATCGTCGCGCGGCACGAGGCGCTGCGCACCACCTTCGTGGCCGCGGACGGCGAGCCGGTCCAGCGCATCACGCCCGCGGAGGAGAGCGCGTTCGGGCTGGTGGAGCACGACCTCAGTGCCCTGGCGGACGCGGAGGACGAGCTGCGGCGCCTGGCGGCTGACGAGGCGGGCGCGCCCTTCGACCTGGCACGCGGGCCGCTGGTCCGCGGGCGGCTGGTGCGCATGGCGGCGGACGATCACGTGCTGCTGCTGACGATGCACCACATCGTCTCCGACGGCTGGTCGATGGGCGTGCTGCACCGCGAGCTGGGCGCGCTGTACGCCGCCTTCGCGCGCGGCGAGCCCGATCCGCTCCCGCCGCTGCCGGTGCAGTACGCCGACTACGCCGCGTGGCACCGCCGCTGGGTAGAGGGCGAGGTCCTGCGGCGGCAGGCGGACTACTGGCGCGGGACGCTCGCGGGTGCCCCCGACCTGCTGGAGCTTCCGGCCGACCATCCCCGCCCGGCGCGGCAGGATTTCGCCGGCGCGACGCTGAACGTGGAGCTGGACGAAGCGCTGACCGCGGCGCTCAAGGCGCAGGGGCAGCGGCACGGCACCACCCTGTACATGACGCTGCTGGCCGGATGGGCCGCCGTGCTCGCCCGGCTCTCGGGGCAGGACGAGGTGGTGATCGGCACACCATCCGCGAATCGTGGCCGGGCCGAGGTGGAGGAGCTGATCGGCTTCTTCGTCAACACGCTGCCCGTCCGGATCGACCTGTCGGATGGACCGCGCGTGGGGGAGCTGCTCGATCGCGTAAAGGCGCGCGCGCTGGAGGCGCAGCAGAACCAGGACATCCCCTTCGAGCAGGTGGTGGAACTGGTGCAGCCGGCGCGCAGTCTGGCGCACAGCCCGCTCTTTCAGGTGATGTTCGCTTGGCAGAACGCACCCGCGAGCCCCCCGGAGCTGCCGGGATTGAGCCTGGCCCCCGCGGACGCCGCGCCGCGCGTCACCGCCATGTTCGACCTGCTGCTGTCGCTGTCGGAGGACGACGGCCGGATCACCGGTGAGGTGGAGTACGCCACTGCCCTGTTCGAGCGGGAAACGGTGGAGCGCTGGCTGGGCTACCTGCGCCGCGTGCTGGAGGCGATGGCCGCGGATGACGGCCTGGGCATCGACCGTCTGCCGATGCTCGCCGAAGCCGAGCGCGCCCTGGTACTGCGGGAGTTCAACGACACGCGGCGGGAGTACCCGCGCGAGGCGTGCGTCCACGAGCTCGTCGAACCCCAGGTGAAGCGCACCCCGGGCGCGGTGGCGGTGATGTTCGAAGGCGAGCGGGTGACGTACGCCGAGCTGAATGCGCGGGCCAACCGGCTGGCCCACCACCTCCGCGGGCTCGGCGTGGGCCCCGACGCGCGGGTGGGGATCTGCGTGGAGCGCAGCGTGGAGATGGTTGTGGGGCTGCTGGGCATCCTCAAGGCCGGCGGCGCCTACGTGCCGCTGGATTCCAGCTATCCCGTGGACCGGCTGCGCTACATGCTCGAGGACAGCGCCCCGGCCGTCCTCCTGACGCACCCGCCGCTGGCTGCCACCGCCGCCGCGCTGTCGGCAGGGTTCGCCATCCCGGTGCTCGATCTTACCGACGCCGCGTGGGCGGCGTACCCGGAAACGAATCCGGAGCGCGAGGGCGTGGGGCCGGGCAACCTGGCGCACGTGCTGTTCACCTCGGGCTCCACCGGGCGCCCCAAGGGGGTGATGCTGGAGCACGGCAGCCTCGTCAACCGGCTGGCGTGGATGCAGGACCGCTACGGGATGGAGGCGCACGAGGCGCTGCTGCAGAAGACGCCGTTCTCGTTCGACGTCTCGTTCTGGGAGTTCTTCTGGCCGCTGATGGTGGGTGCCCGGCTGGTGATGGCGCGCCCAGGCGGCCACCGCGACCCGGCGTACCTGGCGGAGGTCATCCGCCGCGAGGGGATCACCGTGGCGCACTTCGTCCCCTCCATGCTGCAGCTCTTCCTGGAGCACCCGGACGCCGGGCGCTGCACGGGGCTGCTGCGCGTGCCTGTGAGCGGCGAGGCCGTCAGCGCGGCGCTGGTGCGGCAGTTCCACGAGCGGCTTCCCGGCGTGGGGCTGTACAACCAGTACGGGCCGACGGAATCCGGCGAGGTAACCGAGTGGGAGTGCGCCCCCGGCGCGGAGCGCGTTTCCATCGGCCGGGCGATCCACAATTCCACGGTCTACGTGCTGGACCGCACGGGCGAGCCGGTGCCCGTGGGGGTGGCCGGCGAGCTGTTCATCGGCGGCGTGGCGGTGGCGCGCGGGTACCTGGGCCGGCCGCGGCTGACGGCGGAGCGGTTCGTACCCGACCCCTTCGGCGAGCCGGGCGCGCGGATGTACCGCAGCGGCGACCTGTGCCGGTGGCTCCCCGATGGAACGCTGGAGTACCTGGGGCGGACCGACTTCCAGGTGAAGGTGCGGGGCTTCCGGGTGGAGCTGGGCGAGATCGAGGCGCGGCTCGCTGAGCACGCCGGCGTGCGCGAGGCGGTGGTGCTCGCGCTGGACGACGGCTCCGGCGGGAAGCGGCTGGTGGGGTACCTCGTGGGCGAGGCGCTGGAGAGCGAGGCGCTCCGTGCGCACCTGTCCGCGCAGCTGCCGGAGTACATGGTTCCCGCGGCGTTCGTGCGGCTGGACGCGTTTCCGGTTACCCCCAACGGCAAGCTGGACCGCCGCGCGCTTCCCGCTCCCGATGCGGACGCGTTCGCCGCGCGTGCGTACGAGGAGCCCGTGGGCGAGGCGGAAATCGTGCTGGCCGCGACCTGGTCGGAGCTGCTGGGGGTGGAGCGGGTGGGGCGCGGCGACGACTTCTTCGCGCTGGGCGGGCACTCGCTGCTGGCGGTGCGGGTCGTTTCCCGCGTGCGGCAGGCGCTGGGGGTGCAGGCGGAGATCGGCGACCTCTTCGTCCGGCCGGTGCTGGCGGACTTCGCGCGCGGGCTGGCGGCGGCCGCGCGGGCCGAAGCCCCGGCGATCACGCCCATGGACCGGACCGCACCGATCCCCCTCTCGTTCGCCCAGCAGCGGCTGTGGGTCATGGAGCAGCTGGGGGACCTGGGCAGCACGTACCACATCCCCATGCACCTGCGGCTGCGGGGCGAGCTGGACCGCGGTGCGCTGGTGCGGTCGCTGGGCCGCATCGTCGCGCGGCACGAGGCGCTGCGCACCACCTTCCCGGCGGTGGATGGCGAGCCGGTCCAGCACATCGCCCCGGCCGGGGAGAGCGCGTTCCCGCTGGTGGAGCACGACCTCCATGCCTTGGCGGAGGCGGAGGACGAGCTTCGCCGGCTGGTATCGGACGAGGCGGGTGCGCCCTTCGACCTTGCGCGCGGGCCGCTGGTCCGCGGGCGGCTGGTGCGCATGGCGGCGGACGACCACGTGCTGCTGCTGACGATGCACCACATCGTCTCCGACGGCTGGTCGATGGGCGTGCTGCACCGCGAGCTGGGCGCGCTGTACGCCGCCTTCGCGTGCGGCGAGCCCGATCCGCTCCCGCCGCTGCGGGTGCAGTACGCCGACTACGCCGCGTGGCACCGCCGCTGGGTGGAAGGGCCCGCCGTGGAGGCGCAGGCGGAGTACTGGACGCAGACGCTGGCCGGTGCGCCGGAGCTGCTGGAGCTGCCTACGGACCACCCGCGCCCGGCAAAGCAGAACTTCGCCGGCGCGACACTGAACGTGGAGCTGGACGAGGCGCTGACCGCGGCGCTCAAGGCGCTGGGGCAGCGGCACGGCGCCACCCTGTACATGACGCTGCTGGCCGGGTGGGCGGCCGTGCTCGCGCGGCTCTCGGGGCAGGACGAGGTCGTCGTCGGCACACCGACCGCCAACCGCCTGCGGAGCGAGATCGAGGGGCTGATCGGCTTCTTCATCAACACCCTGCCGGTGCGGGTGGACCTTTCCGGCGCGCCGACCGTGGCGGAGGCGCTGGGGCGCGTGAAGGCGCGCGCGCTGGAAGCGCAGCAGAACCAGGACATCCCGTTCGAGAAGGTGGTGGAGCGGGTGCGGCCGGCGCGGAGCCTTGCGCACAGCCCGCTCTTCCAGGTGATGCTCGCGTGGCAGAACGCACCCGCGAGCCCCCTTGAGCTGCCGCGGCTGAGCCTTGCTCCCGCGGACGCCGCGCCGCGCGTAACCGCCAAGTTCGACCTGCTGCTGTCGCTGTCGGAGGAGGACGGCCGGATCACCGGTGAGGTGGAGTACGCCACCGCGCTGTTCGAACAGGCGACGGTGGAGCGCTGGCTGGGCTACCTGCGCCGCGTGCTGGAGGCGATGGCCGCGGACGACGGCCGGGACATCGACCGGCTTCCGATGCTCGCCGAAGCCGAGCGCGCCCTGGTGCTGCGGGAGTGGAACGCGACGGAAGCCGCGTACCCGCGCGAGGCTTGCGTCCACGAGCTCGTCGAAGCCCAGGTGGCGCGCACCCCGGGCGCGGTGGCGGTGGTGTTCGAGGACCAGCACGTGACGTACGCCGAGCTGAACGCGCGGGCCAACCGGCTGGCGCACCACCTCCGCGCGCTCGGCGTGGGGCCGGACGCGCGCGTGGCGATCTGCGTGGAGCGCGGCCCGGAGATGGTCGCCGGCCTGCTGGCCATTCTCAAGGCGGGCGGCGCCTACGTGCCGCTGGACCCGGCGTACCCCGCCGGCCGGCTGCGCACCATGCTGGAGGACAGCGCGCCGGCGGCGCTCGTCACGCAGTCGGCGCTGGCCGGCACGTTCGCGGGGGTGGACGTGCCGGTGGTGGAGCTCGACGCCCCCTCCCCGGCGTGGGCGCGGGGGTCGGAGACGAACCCCGCGTGTGCGGGGCTCACGCCCGGCCACCTGGCGTACGTCATCTACACATCCGGTTCCACGGGACGCCCCAAGGGGGTGATGGTGGAGCACCGCAGCCTGGTCAACCACACCGCGTGGCAGGCCGCGGCGTTCGGCATCGGCGCGGGCGACACGGTGCTGCAGCGCACGTCCGTCTCGTTCGATGCGTCGGTGTGGGAGCTGTGGACGCCGCTGGCCACCGGCGCGCGGATGCTGCTCCTTTCCTCCGCCGCGGCGAAGGACCCGGGCGCCATCGGGCGTGCCGTCGAAGAGGGCGGGGCGACCGTCGCGCAGTTCGTCCCGACCCTTCTCCAGGCGGTCCTCGGCGCCCTTCCGGCAGGCGGCTCGCTCCCCTGCCGGGTCCTCTTCTGCGGAGGCGAGCCGCTTTCGGCCGCGCTGGTGGCGGAGGCGCGCGCGGCGGGCGCGGGCGAGGTGGTGAACCTGTACGGGCCCACCGAGGCGACCATCGATTCGACCTCGCACGTGTGCGGCGTGGACGGCCGTGCACCCGCCATCGGCCGGCCCATCGCCAACGCGCGGACGTACGTCCTGGACGCGCGCGGAGAGCCGGCGCCCGCGGGGGTGGCGGGCGAGCTGTACGTGGGCGGGGCTGGCGTATCGCGCGGCTACCTGGGGCGGCCGGGGCTGACGGCCGAGAAGTTCGTCCCGGATCCGTTCTCCGTGGACGGCGGCGCGCGGATGTACCGCACCGGCGACCTGGGCCGCTGGCGGGTGGACGGTACGCTGGAGTTCCTGGGGCGCACCGACTTCCAGGTGAAGGTCCGCGGCTTCCGCATCGAGCCGGGCGAGATCGAGGCGGCGCTCCAGGGCCACGATGCGGTGCGCGACGCGCTCGTCCTGGCGCGCGAGGACGCGCCGGGCGACCGGCGGCTGGCCGCGTACTACCTGGCGGACGAGCCGGTCGCCGTGGACGCGCTGAAGTCGTATCTCGCGAACCGGCTGCCGGCGTACATGGTGCCGGCGGCGTACGTGTGGATGGAGGCGTATCCGCTCACGCCGAATGGCAAGGTAGACCGCAAGGCGCTCCCCGCGCCGGAGGGCGATGCGTTCTCCGCGCGTGGGTACGAGGCGCCGGTGGGCGAGGCGGAGGAGGCGGTCGCGGCGATCTGGGCGGAGCTGCTGGGCGCGGAGCGCGTGGGCCGGCGCGACCACTTCTTCGAGCGGGGCGGGCACTCGCTGCTCGCGGCGCGCGTCGTCTCGCGCGTCCGGCAGGCGCTGGGGGTGGAGGCCGTGCCGCGCGACCTGTTCGAGCGGCCCGTACTGGCGGAGTTTGCACGCGGGCTCGAAGCCGCCGCGCGTGCCGATGCGGCGCCGATCGCGCCGGTGGAGCGCTCCGGCCCGCTCCCGCTCTCGTTCGCGCAGCGGGGGCTGTGGTTCCTGGAGCAGCTGGGGAACCTGGGCAGCACCTATCACATTCCCACGGGGCTGCGGCTGCGGGGCGAGCTGGACCGCGGCGCGCTGGTGCGGGCGCTGGATCGCATCGTCGCGCGGCACGAGGCGCTGCGCACCACCTTCGCGGCGGTGGACGGCGAGCCGGTCCAGCGCATCGCCCCGGTCGAGGAGAGCGCGTTCGGGCTGGTGGAGCACGATCTCCATGCCCTGGCGGACGCGGAGGACGAGCTTCGCCGCCTGGTATCGGACGAGGCGGGCGCGCCCTTCGACCTGGCGCGCGGGCCGCTGGTCCGCGGGCGGCTGGTGCGCATGGCGTCGGACGACCACGTGCTGCTGCTGACGATGCACCACATCGTCTCCGACGGCTGGTCGATGGGCGTGCTGCACCGCGAGCTGGGCGCGCTGTACGCCGCCTTCGCGTGCGGCGAGCCCGATCCGCTCCCGCCGCTGCCGGTGCAGTACGCCGACTACGTGGCGTGGCACCGCCGCTGGGTAGAGGGCGAGGTCCTGCGGCGGCAGGCGGACTACTGGCGCGAGACGCTCGCGGGTGCCCCCGACCTGCTGGAGCTTCCGGCCGACCATCCACGCCCGGCGCGGCAGGATTTCGCGGGCGCGACGCTGAACGTGGAGCTGGACGAGGCGCTCACCGGGGCGCTCAAGGCGCTGGGGCAGCGGCACGGCACCACCCTGTACATGACGCTGCTCGCCGGATGGGCGGCCGTGCTCGCCCGCCTCTCGGGACAGGACGAGGTCGTCGTCGGCACACCCAGCGCCAACCGCGGACGCAGCGAGATCGAGGGGCTGATCGGCTTCTTCGTGAACACCTTGCCGGTGCGGGTGGACCTTTCCGGCGCGCCGACGGTGTCGGAGGCGCTGGGGCGCGTGAAGGCGCGCGCGCTGGAAGCGCAGCAGAACCAGGACATCCCCTTCGAGCAGGTGGTGGAGCTGGTGCAGCCGGCGCGGAGCCTGGCGCACAGCCCGGTCTTCCAGGTGATGTTCGCCTGGCAGAACGCACCCGCGAGCCCCCCGGAGCTGCCGGGACTGAGCTTGGCCCCCGCGGACGCCGCGCCGCGCGTAACCGCCATGTTCGACCTGCTGCTGTCGCTGTCGGAGGACGACGGCCGGATCACCGGAGAGGTGGAGTACGCCACTGCCCTGTTCGAGCGGGAAGCGGTGGAGCGCTGGCTGGGCTACCTGCGCCGGATGCTGGAGGCGATGGCCGCGGACGACGGCCTGGGCGTCGACCGTCTGCCGATGCTCGCCGAAGCCGAGCGTGACCTGGTGCTGCGGGAGTTCAACGACACGCGGCGGGAGTACCCGCGCGAAACCTGCGTCCACGAGCTCGTCGAAGCCCAGGTGAAGCGCACGCCGGGCGCGGTGGCGGTGGTGTTCGAGGACCAGCACGTGACGTACGCCGAGCTGAACGCGCGGGCCAACCGGCTGGCCCACCACCTCCGCGCGGTCGGCGTGGGCTCCGGCGCGCGGGTGGGGATCTGCGTGGAGCGCAGCGTGGAGATGGTGGTGGGGCTGCTGGCCATCCTCAAGGCCGGCGGCGCCTACGTGCCGCTGGATTCCAGCTATCCCGTGGACCGGCTGCGCTACATGCTCGAGGACAGCGCCCCGGCCGTCCTCCTGACGCACCCACCGCTGGCCGGCACCGCCGCCGCGCTGTCGGCGGGGTTCGCCATCCCGGTGCTCGATCTTACCGACGCGGCATGGGCGGCGTACCCGGAAACGAATCCGGAGCGCGAGGGCGTGGGGCCGGGCAGCCTGGCGCACGTGCTGTTCACCTCGGGCTCCACCGGGCGCCCCAAGGGGGTGATGCTGGAGCACGGTAGCCTGGTCAACCGGCTGGCGTGGATGCAGGATCGCTACGCGATGACGCCGGACGAGGTGCTGCTGCAGAAGACGCCGTTCTCCTTCGACGTCTCGTTCTGTGAGTTCTTCTGGCCGCTGATGGTGGGCGCCCGGCTGGTGATGGCGCGCCCGGACGGCCACCGCGACCCCGCCTACCTGATCGAGACGATCCGCCGTGAGGGGATCACCCACGCGCACTTCGTCCCCTCGATGCTCCAGCTCTTCCTGGAGCACCCGGACGCGGCGAAGTGCACGGGGCTGCTGCGCGTCCCCGTGAGCGGCGAAGCGGTCTCGGCCGCGCTCGTCCGCCACTTCCACGAGCGGCTCCCGGGCGTGGAGCTCACCAACCAGTACGGGCCGACGGAATCCGGCGAAGTGACCGAGTGGGCGTGCGTCCCCGGCGCGGAGCGCGTTTCCATCGGCCGGGCGATCCACAATTCCACGGTCTACGTCCTGGACCGCACGGGCGAGCCGGTGCCCGTGGGGGTGGCCGGCGAGCTGTTCATCGGCGGCGTGGCGGTGGCGCGCGGGTACCTGGGCCGGCCGCGGCTGACGGCGGAGCGGTTCGTACCCGACCCGTTCGGCGAGCCGGGCGCGCGGATGTACCGCAGCGGCGACCTGTGCCGGTGGCTCCCCGATGGAACGCTGGAGTACCTGGGGCGCACCGACTTCCAGGTGAAGGTGCGGGGCTTTCGGGTGGAGCTGGGCGAGATCGAGGCGCGGCTCGCCGCGCACCCCGGTGTGCGCGAGGCGGTGGTGCTCGCGCTGGACGACGGCTCCGGCGGGAAGCGGCTGGTGGGGTACCTGGTGGGCGAGGCGCTGGAGAGCGAGGCCCTCCGTGCGCACCTGTCCGCGCAGCTGCCGGAGTACATGGTTCCCGCGGCGTTCGTGCGGCTGGACGCGTTTCCGGTTACCCCCAACGGCAAGCTGGACCGCCGCGCGCTCCCCGCTCCCGATGCGGACGCGTTCGCCGCGCGTGCGTACGAGGAGCCCGTGGGCGAGGCGGAAATCGTGCTGGCCGCGACCTGGTCGGAGCTGCTGGGGGTGGAGCGGGTGGGTCGCGGCGACCACTTCTTCGCGCTGGGCGGGCACTCGCTGCTGGCGGTGCGGGTCGTTTCCCGCGTGCGGCAGGTGCTGGGGGTGCAGGCGGAGATCGGCGACCTCTTCGTCCGGCCGGTGCTGGCGGACTTCGCCCGCGGGCTGACGGCGGCCGCGCGGGCAGAGGCGCCGGCGATCACGCCCGTGGACCGGACCGGGCCGATCCCCCTCTCGTTCTCCCAGCAGCGGCTGTGGGTCATGGAGCAGCTGGGGGAGCTGGGCAGCACCTACCACATCGCCTCTCGCCTGCGGTTGAAGGGCGAGCTGGACCGGGGCGCGCTCGCGCGCGCGCTGGACGGGATCGTCGCGCGCCACGAGGTGCTGCGTACCACGTTCGCGGAGGTGGACGGCGTCCCCGAGCAGCGGATCGCGCCGGCGGAGGCGAACGGGTTCACCCTGGCCGAACACGACCTGGGCGGGGCGGCCGGCGCGGAGGCGGAGCTTCAACGGGTGCTGTCCGAGGAGGCGCGTGCGCCCTTCGACCTCGAGCGCGGGCCGCTCATCCGCGGGTGCCTCATCCGGCTGGCCGCCGACGATCACCTGCTGCTCGTCACGATGCACCACATCGTCAGCGACGGCTGGTCGATGGGGGTGCTCTTCGCCGAGCTCGGCGCGCTCTACGCCGCCCACGTACAGGGCAGGGAGGCGAACCTTCCCGCGCTGCCGGTGCAGTACGCGGACTACGCGGCCTGGGAGCGGGAGTGGATCGGGGGCGAGCTGCTGGAGCGGCAGGCGAGCTACTGGGAGCGCACGCTGGCGGGTGCCCCCGAGCTGCTGGAGCTGCCCACCGACCGCGCGCGGCCGCGGAAGCAGGACTTCGCCGGCGGCTGGGTGAACGTGGAGCTGCACGAGGAGCTTGCCGCGGCGCTGAAGGCGCTCTCGCGGCGGCACGGCGCGACGCTGTTCATGACGCTGCTCGCCGGCTGGGCCGCGGTGCTCGCCCGGCTCTCGGGCCAGGACGACGTGGTGATCGGCACCCCGTCGGCGAACCGGGGGCGGCGAGAGGTCGAGGAGCTGATCGGCTTCTTCGTGAACACGCTCCCCCTTCGCGTGGACCTTTCGGACGGGCCGACGGTGGGGGAACTGCTCCAGCGGGTGAAGACGCGCGCGCTGGAGGGGCAGCGGAACCAGGACATCCCCTTCGAGCAGGTGGTGGAGCGCGTTCGCCCCACGCGCAGCCTGGCGCACACCCCGCTGTTCCAGGTGATGTTTGCCTGGCAGAACGCGCCGGGGGACGGCCTGGAGCTGCCGGGCCTCGTCCTGGCCCCCGCGGATGCCGCGCCGCACGTAACCGCCAAGTTCGACCTGCTGCTGTCGCTGTGGGAGGAGGGCGGCCGCATCGCGGGCGGCGTGGAGTACGCCACGTCGATCTTCGAACGGGCGACGGTGGAGCGGTACGCCGGCTACCTGCGCCGCGTGCTGGAAGAGATGGCCGAGGACGACGCGAAGCCGGTGGGCCGGCTGGAGCTGCTCGGCGAGGCGGAGCGCGCCCGCCTGCTCGCGATGGGCGAAGGCGCCGCGCCCGAGTTCCCCCGCGCCACGGTGGATGCGCTCTTCGCGCAGGCCGCCGCCGCCGCGCCCGGGGCCGTGGCGCTGGCGTGGGACGGCGGGCGGATGACGTACGCGGAGCTGGACGGCCGCGCCAACCGCCTTGCCCACCACCTGCGCCGTGCGGGCGTGGCCGCGGGGACGCGCGTGGGCGTGTTCCTGGAGCGCGGACCGGAGATGGTCGTCGCCACGCTGGCCGCGCTGAAGGCGGGTGGCGCGTACGTGCCGCTGGACCCGGCGTACCCGGCGGAGCGGCTGGCCTTCATGCTGGCCGACACCGCCGCGCCGGTGCTGGTGACGGAGTCGTCGCTGGCGGACCGCCTGCCGCCCCACGCCGCGCGCATCGTGCGGGTAGACGCGGACGCGGGGGCGATCGCCGCGGAGCCGGCGGACGCGCCGGCGGCGGGGACGAACCCGGAAGCGGCGGCGTACGTGATGTACACCTCCGGCTCCACGGGCCGGCCCAAGGGCGTGGAGGTGCCGCACCGGGCCATCGTGCGCCTGGTGCGCGGGCAGGACTACGTTGCCATCGACCCCTCCGACGTGTTCCTGCAGCTGGCGCCCGCCTCGTTCGACGCGGCCACGCTGGAGCTGTGGGGGCCGCTGCTGAACGGCGCCCGCCTGGCCATCCATCCCGCCGGGCAGCCCTCGGTGGAAAGCATCGGGCGGGCGCTGGCGGAGCACGGCGTCACCGTCCTCTGGCTGACGGCGGGTCTCTTTCACCTGGTGGTGGAGGAGGGCATCGAGATCCTGCGCGGCGTGCGCCAGCTCCTCGCCGGCGGCGACGTGCTTTCCGTCCCGCACGTGCGCCGCGTGCTGGAGGAGCTCCCCGGGACGGCGCTCATCAACGGCTACGGGCCCACGGAAAACACCACCTTCACCTGCTGCCACCGCATCGCCGGGGCGCCGCGGGACGGCGCCGGCATCCCGGTCGGCCGGCCGATCGCGAACACGTACGTGCGCGTGCTGGACGCGGGGATGCGGCCGGCGCCCGCGGGGGTGCCCGGCGAGCTGTACGCGGGCGGCGCGGGGCTGGCGCTGGGCTACCTGAACCGGCCGGAGCTGACGGCGGAGAAGTTCGTGGCCGACCCGTATCTCCCCGGTGCGCGACTCTACCGCACCGGCGACCGCGTGCGCTGGAGCGAGTCGGGGACGCTGGAGTTCCTGGGGCGCACCGACTTCCAGGTGAAGATCCGCGGCTTCCGGATCGAGCCGGGCGAGATCGAGGCGGCGCTGCTGGAGCACGCCGGTGTACGCGCTCCGGTGGTCCTGGCGCGCGAGGACGCGCCCGGCGAGAAGCGGCTGGTGGCGTACTACCTGGCGGACGAGCCGCTCGCCGTGGAGGCGCTGAAGGCGCACCTCGCCAATCGCCTCCCTGAGCACATGGTGCCGGCGGCGTACGTGTGGATGGAGGCGTATCCGCTCACGCCGAACGGGAAGACCGACCGCGGGGCGCTCCCCGCGCCGGGGAGCGACGCGTTCGCCGCGCGCGGGTACGAGGCGCCCGCCGGCGAGACGGAGGAGGCGCTGGCGGAGATCTGGGCGGAGCTGCTGGGCGTGGAGCGGGTGGGCCGCCACGACGACTTCTTCCAGCTGGGCGGGAACTCCCTGCTGGCCACCCGGCTCGTGCTCCGGATCCGGCGGGAGATGGACGTGGAGCTCCCGGTGAGCGACGTCTTCGAAACGCCCGCGCTTTCCCTGCTGGCCCAGCAGCTCCTCGACGCACAGCTGGCCCAGTTCGATCCGGACCAGATCGAAGAGCTGCTCGCGCTGGCCCGCGCCGCCGACGTGGGATGACCGGCCAGCCGTTTCGCATCACCACAACGAACTGCCCTCAGAGCCGATGAACCCGACGCTGTCGACCGCCGAACGCGAACGAATCCTCAGGATGGCGCGCGCCGCCCGCCTGGAGCGCACCGCGCCGAAGAGCTCTCCCATCGTGCCGGTGGAGCGCGGCGGGCGGCTGGCGCTCTCCTTTTCCCAGCAGCGGCTCTGGTTCCTGGAGCAGCTGGGGGAACTGGGGAGCACCTACCACATCCCGGAGCAGCTGCGGCTGCGGGGGGCGCTGGACCGCCCGGCGCTGGCGCGCGCCCTGGAGCGCATCGTGGCGCGGCACGAGTCGCTGCGAACGGTGTTCGTGCTGGTGGACGGCGAGCCGGAGCAGCGCATTCTGCCCGTGGAGGAGAGCGGCTTCGCCCTGGGGGAGCACGACCTGCGCGGCGAGCCGCACGCCGAAGCCCAGGTGGAGCGCCTGGTGGACAGGGAGGCGGACGCGCCCTTCGACCTGGAGCGGGGGCCGCTCGTCCGCGCGCGCCTGGTCCGCCTGGCGGATGACGACCACCTGCTGCTGGTGACCATGCACCACGTGGTTGCCGACGGGTGGAGCATGGGGGTGTTCAACCGGGAGCTGAGCACGCTGTACACGGCGTTCAGCCAGGGGCAGCCCGATCCGCTCGCCGCCCTCCCGGTGCAGTACGCCGACTACGCCGCATGGCAGCGGCAGTGGGCGGAAGGCGAGGTGCTGGATGCGCAGGCGGCGTACTGGACGCAGGCGCTCGCCGGGGCGCCGGAGCTGCTGGATCTCCCGACCGACCACCCGCGCCCCGCCCGGCAGGACCACGCGGGCGCGGCCGTGCACGTGGAGCTGGACGGGGAGCTGGCGGCGGGGCTCACGGCGCTCAGCCACCGCCATGGCACCACCCTGTACATGACGCTGCTGGCCGGCTGGGCCACGGTGCTCGCCCGGCTCTCGGGCCAGGACGAGGTGGTCGTCGGCACCCCGTGGGCGAACCGCACGCGGCCCGAGGTGGAGGAGCTGATCGGCTTCTTCGTGAACACGCTGGCGCTGCGGGTGGACCTTGCCCCCCGCCCCACCCTGGCCGGGCTGCTGGCGCAGGTGAAGGCGCGCGCGCTGGAGGGGCAGCGGAACCAGGACATCCCGTTCGAGCAGGTGGTGGAGCGCCTGCGTCCCGCGCGCAGCCTGGCGTACAGCCCGCTCTTCCAGGTGATGTTCGCGTGGCAGGGCGCGGCGGGGGGCGCACTGGCGCTGCCGGGGCTCACCGTGGCCCCGGCGGCCTCGGCGCCGCGCGTGAGCGCCAAGTTCGACCTGCTGCTGACCCTGGGCGAGGATGACGGCCGCATCGCCGGCGACCTGGAGTATGCCACGTCGCTGTTCGAGCGCGCGACCGTGGAGCGCTGGGTGGGCTACCTGCGGCGCGTGCTGGAGGAGATGGTCGCCGACGACACGCAGCCCGTCGACGGGGTGGCGCTGCTCCCCGCGGAGGAGCGCGCGCGGGTGCTGGAGGAGTGGAACCACACGGAGGCCGAGGTTCCGGCGGACCGGTGCATCCACGAGCTGTTCGAGGCGCAGGCGGAGCGCACGCCGGGCGCGGTGGCGGTGGTCTTCGAGGATGAGCCGCTCACCTACGGCGAGCTGAACGCGCGTGCCAACCGGCTGGCGCACCACCTCCGCACCCTCGGCGTGGGGCCGGACGTGCGCGTGGCGATCTGCGTGGAGCGCGGCCCGGAGATGATCGCCGGCCTGCTGGCCATTCTCAAGGCAGGCGGCGCCTACGTGCCGCTGGACCCGGCGTACCCCGCCGGCCGGCTGCGCACCATGCTGGAGGACTGCGCGCCGTCGGTGCTCGTGACGCAGTCGCCGCTGACCGGCACCTTCGCGGGGGTGGACGTCCCGGTGGTGGAGCTCGACGCCCCCGCCCCGGCGTGGGCGCAGGGGCCGGAGACGAACCCCGCCTGCGCGGGGCTCACCCCCGGCCACCTGGCGTACATCATCTACACCTCCGGCTCCACGGGGCGCCCCAAGGGCGTGATGGTGGAGCACCGCAGCCTGGTCAACCACACCGCGTGGCAGGCCGCGGCATTCGGCATCGGCGCGGGCGACACGGTGCTGCAGCGCACGTCCGTCTCGTTCGACGCGTCGGTGTGGGAGCTGTGGACGCCGCTGGCCACCGGCGCGCGGATGCTGCTCCTTTCCTCCGCCGCGGCGAAGGACCCGGAGGCCATCGGGCGGGTGATGGCGGAAGGCGGGGTCACCGTCGCGCAGTTCGTCCCCACCCTTCTCCAGGCCGTCCTGGGCGCGGGTTCCGCGCTCCCCTGCCGGGTCCTCTTCTGCGGGGGCGAGCCGCTCCCGGCCGCTTTGGTGGAGGAGGCGCGCGCCGCGGGCGCGGGCGAGGTGGTGAACCTGTACGGCCCCACCGAGGCGACCATCGATTCGACGTCGCACGTGTGCGGCGTGGACGGCCGCGCGCCCGCGATCGGCCGGCCCATCGCCAACGCGAGGATCTACGTCCTGGACGCGCGCGGCGAGCCGGCGCCCGTGGGGGTGGCGGGCGAGCTGTACGTGGGCGGGGCCGGCGTGGCGCGCGGCTACCTGCGCCGCGCGGGGCTGACGGCGGAGCGCTTCGTCCCCGATCCGTTCCCGGTGGAAAGCGGCGCGCGGATGTACCGCACCGGCGACCTGGGCCGCTGGCGGGCGGACGGTACGCTGGAGTTCCTGGGGCGCACCGACTTCCAGGTAAAGATCCGCGGCTTCCGCATCGAGCCGGGCGAGATCGAGGCGCGGCTGGCCGAGCACCCGAGCGTGCGCGAGGCCGTCGTCCTGGCGCGCGAGGACGCGTCGGGAGACAGGCGGCTGGTGGCGTACGTGGTGGGCGAGGAGACGGCGGGAGCGGAAGCGCTGCGTGCGCACGTGGGCCAGGCGCTGCCGGCGTACATGGTGCCGTCGGCGTTCGTGCGGCTGGACGCCTTTCCGCTCACGCCGAACGGCAAGGTCGACCGCCGGGCGCTTCCCGCCCCGGAGGGCGACGCCTATGGAGCGCGGGAGTACGAGGCGCCGGTGGGGAAGGTGGAGCAGTCGCTCGCCGAGATCTGGGCCGAGCTGCTGGGCGCGGAGCGGGTGGGGCGCGGGGACGACTTCTTCCTGCTGGGCGGACACTCGCTCCTGGCGGTGCAGATGATCTCGCGGGTGCGGCAGGCGATGGACGTGGAGCTTGCACTGGCCGCCGTGTTCGAGGCGCCCGTGCTTTCCGCGCTCGCCGACCGGATACTGGACCTGCGGCTCGCCCGGTTCGACCCCGCAACCCTCGCGCGGCTCGCGCAGCGCTTCCGCGAGCCGGGCGTAGAGGCCGCGCCGGCTATGGGGGAGCCCGGCTGAGAACGTCCGCCCGGCTCCGCCGGTCCTGTCCGCTCCGCCATTCGGGGAGGTGCGGCGCCACGGCGCTCGCACCCCGCAACCCATACAGTTGTCCGTAACCATGCTGAATCGTTCGACCGCCGGGCTCCAGGCCATCGCCCCCATGCAGGCCGCGGCGGAGTACTGGAAGACGACGCTCTCCGATGCTCCCGGGCTGCTGGAGCTGCCCACCGACCACGCGCGTCCGGCGCGGCAGGACTACGCTGGCGCCATCGTGGAGGTGGAGCTGGACGAGGAGTTGCGCGCGGGGCTCGAAGCACTCTCGCGGCGGCATGGGGCCACGCTTTCCATGACGCTCCTGGCCGGGTGGGCGGTGGTGCTGGGCCGGCTTTCGGGGCAGGCGGAGGTGGTCGTCGGTACGCCGGCGGCGGGCCACGGGGAGAGCGATGGGCCGGCCGGCGCCGCCGCCAACCCCCTGGCGATCCGCGCGGACCTGTCCGGCGCGCCCACCGTGGCGGAGCTGCTGGACCGGGTGAAGGAGCGGGTGCTCGGGGCACAGCACCACCAGGACATCCCGTTCGAGCAGGTGGTGGAGCTCGTGCAGTCCGCGCGCAGCCCGGCGCACGCGCCCCTCTTCCAGGTGATGTTCGCCTGGGAAAACGCGCCGGAGGGCCGGCCGGAACTCCCTGCCCCCGGGGTGGAACGCGCGGGCTCGTCGTCGCAGGCCGCGAAGTTCGACCTGTCGCTCACCCTTTCCGCGTGGGATGGGCGGATCGTGGGGAGTCTCACGTACGCGACGGCGCTCTTCGCGCAGGCAACGGTGGAGCGCTGGCTGGGCTACCTGCGGCGGGTGCTGGAGCAGATGGCGGCCGACAAGGCGCTGGCGGTGGATCGGCTCGAGCTGGTCTCGGAGGATGAGCGGCGCCGGGTGGTGGAGGAGTGGAACCGGACGGAGGCCGAGTACCCGGCGGACCGGTGCATCCACGAGCTGTTCGAGGCGCAGGCGGCGCGCACGCCGGATGCGGTGGCGGTCGCTTGGAACGACGAGACGCTGAGCTACGCCGCGCTGGACCACGCCGCCAACCGGCTGGCGAACCACCTGCGCCGCCGCGGGGTCCACCCGGAGACCCGGGTCGGCATCTGCCTGGAGCGCGGCCCGGAGCAGGTGGTCGCCACCCTTGCCGTGCTCAAGGCCGGCGGCGCCTGCGTGCCGCTGGACCCCGCCTACCCGGCCGAGCGGCTGGCCTTCATGCTCGCCGACGCGGGCGCCCCGCTCCTGCTCACCCGCCTACCGCTGCCGGAGGGGCTCACGCCCCACGCCGCCGAGGTCGTCTGCCTCGACGCCGACCGCGAGCGCATCGAGGCCGAGAGCGGCCAGGCGCCCGCCGTCGGCGCGCGTCCGGACAACCTGGCGTACGTCATCTATACCTCCGGCTCCACCGGGACGCCCAAGGGCGTGATGGTGCCGCACCGCGGTGTTCCCAACCTGGCGTACGCGCAGGCCCGCCGCTTCGGCATCGACGGCACGAGCCGCGTCCTGCAGATCGCCTCGTTCTCCTTCGACGCGGCGGTGGCGGAGGTGTTCGACACGCTGCTGGCCGGGGCCACCCTGGTGATGGCGCCGCGCGAGGCGCTTCTCCCCGGTCCGGAGCTGCTGGAGACGCTGCGGCGCGGGCGGGTGACCGTGGCCACCCTGACGCCCTCGGTGCTGGCCATCCTCGCGCCCGACGACCTGCCGGAGCTGCGCACCGTGGTGAGCGCGGGGGAGGCGGTGGACGCCGCCACGGGGGAGCGGTGGAGTGTTGGCCGTACCTTCGTGAACGCCTACGGGCCGACGGAGGTCACGGTCTGCGCGACCTCCGCCCGCTGTGAGGCGGACGGGCGTGCGCCGGCGATCGGCCGGCCCTTGGAGAACGTGCGGGTGTACGTGCTCGACGCGATCGGGATGCCGGTACCGGTCGGCGTGCCCGGCGAGATGTACGTGGGGGGCGTGGGCGTGGCCCGTGGCTACCTGGCCCGGCCGGGGCTGACGGCGGAGAATTTCGTCCCCGATCCCTTCGCCCGGGAAAGCGGGGCGCGGCTGTACCGCACCGGTGACCGGGTGCGGTGGCGCCCGGATGGGAACCTGGAGTTCCTGGGGCGGATGGATGCGCAGATCAAGGTGCGCGGTTTCCGCATCGAGCCGGGCGAGATCGAGGCGCGGCTCGTGGAGCACGCCGGCGTACGGGAGGCGGTGGTGCTCGTGCGCGAGGACGCACCGGGCGAGAAGCGGCTGGTGGCGTACGTGGCGGGCGACGAGACGCCGGGAGCGGAGGTGCTGCGGGCGCATCTCTCGGAACGCCTCCCCGAATACATGGTCCCGGCGGCGTACGTGCGCCTGGAGAGGCTGCCGCTGACCCCGAACGGCAAGGTGAACCGCGGGGCGCTCCCCGCGCCGGAGGGCGACGCATTCGTGGTGCGCGCCTACGAGGAGCCGGTGGGCGAGGCGGAGCGGGCGGTCGCGGCGATCTGGGCGGAGCTGCTGGGCGCGGAGCGCGTGGGCCGGCGCGACCACTTCTTCGCGTTGGGCGGGCACTCGCTGCTCGCGGCGCGCGTCGTTTCGCGCGTGCGGCAGGCGCTGGGCGTGGAGGCCCTGCCGGGCGACCTGTTCGAGCGCCCGGTGCTGGCCGACTTCGCGCGGGGGCTGCAGACGGCCGCGCGCGCGGAAGCGGGCGCGGTCGAGCGGGTGGATCGCACCGGAAAGATCCCGCTCTCGTTTGCGCAGCAGCGGCTGTGGTTCCTGGAACAGCTGGGGGGGATGGGGGCGGCGTACCACGTCCCCATGGGCCTGCGCCTGCGGGGCGGCCTGGACCACGGCGCGCTGGCGCGGTCGCTGGACCGCATCGTCGCCCGCCACGAGGTGCTGCGCACCACCTTCCCGGCCGTGGAGGGCGAGCCGGTGCAGCACATCGCACCGGTGGAGGAGAGCGGGTTCCGGCTGGTGGAGCACGATCTCCGCGCCTCGGAGGATGTGGAAGGCGAGCTGCGCCGCCTGGTGCGCGACGAGGCGAGCGCGCCCTTCGACCTGGCGCACGGGCCGCTGGTGCGCGGTCGCCTGGTGCGCATGGCGGCGGACGACCACGTGCTGCTGCTGACGATGCACCACATCGTCTCCGACGAATGGTCGATGGGCGTGCTGTACCACGAGTTGGGCGCGCTGTACGCCGCCTTCGCGCGCGGCGAGCCCGATCCGCTCCCGCCGCTGCCGGTGCAGTACGCCGACTACGCGGCGTGGCACCGCCGCGCGGTGGAAGGGCCGGTGCTGGAGGCGCAGGGAGAGTACTGGACGCGGACGCTGGCCGGCGCGCCGGAGCTGCTGGAGCTGCCCACCGACCACCCGCGCCCGGCGAAGCAGGACTTCGCCGGCGCGTCGGTGAACGTGGAGCTCGACGAGGCGCTGGCCGCGGCGCTCAAGACGCTGTCGCAGCGGCACGGCACCACGCTGTTCATGACGCTGCTGGCCGGATGGGCCGCCGTGCTCGCCCGGCTCTCGGGGCAGGACGACGTGGTGATCGGCACCCCGAGCGCCAACCGCGGCCGCGCGGAGGTGGAGGAGCTGATCGGCTTTTTCGTCAACACGCTTCCCGTCCGGATCGACCTGTCGGATGGACCGCGCGTGGGGGAGCTGCTCGATCGCGTAAAGGGGCGCGCGCTGGAGGCGCAGCGGAACCAGGACATCCCGTTCGAGCAGGTGGTGGAGCGCCTGCGCCCCGTGCGCAGCCTGGCGCATAGCCCCCTCTTTCAGGTGATGTTCGCCTGGCGCGACGAGGCGGACGGCGGCCTGGCGCTGCCGGGGCTGGCCATTGCCGACGCGGACGTGGCCGGGACGGATACGACCAAGTTCGACCTGCTGCTCTCGCTAGGGGAGCACGACGGGCGCATCGCCGGCGGGCTTACGTACGCCCGGTCGCTGTTCGAGCGCCAGACGGTGGAGCGCTACGCGGGCTACTTCCGCCGCGTGCTCGAGGCGATGGCGGCGGACGAAGGCGGCCGGATGGACCGGGTGGCGCTGCTGGCGGCGGCCGAGCACGACCGCGTGGTCCACGGGTGGAACCGGACGGCGAGCGACGATCCCCGCGGCGCGTGCCTCCCCGACCTGTTCGAGGCGCAGGCGGCGCGCACCCCGGACGCCGACGCGGTGGTGTTCGGGGACGAGTCGCTCTCGTTCGCGGGGCTGAACGCGCGGGCCAACCGCCTCGCGCATCACCTCCGCGCGCTGGGCGTGGAGCCCGACGCGCGCGTGGGGCTGTGCCTGGAGCGCGGCGTCGATGCAATCGTGGGGCTGCTGGCCGCGCTCAAGGCCGGCGGCGCGTACGTCCCGCTGGACCCCGCGTACCCGGTGGCGCGGCTGCGCGACATGCTGGCCGACAGCGCGCCCGTGGTGCTGCTGACGCAGGCGTCGCTGCGGGAGCGCGTCGGCTCGCTGGGCGTGCCCGCCGTCGCGCTCGACGCGGACGCTGGCGCCTGGGCGGAATTGTCCGCGGAGAACCCCGCGCGTGCCGGGCTTACGCCGGAGCACCTGGCGTACGTCATCTACACGTCGGGATCCACCGGCCGGCCCAAGGGCGTGATGGTCCGGCACGGCTCGGTGGTGAACCTGTTCTCCGCGCTCCAGGCCCGGATCTACGCGGAACATCCCGCCCCGCTGCGCGTGGGGGTGAACGCGCCGCTCGTCTTCGACGGGTCGGTCAAGCAGGTCGTGCAGCTGCTGGCGGGACACGCGCTGTGCCTGGTTCCCGACGCGGTTCGCCGCGACCCGGCGGCGCTAGCGGCGTGGCTGCGCCGCGAGCGGGTGGACGCGGTGGACATGACGCCCTCGCTGCTGCGGCCGGCCCTGGCGGCGGGGCTGGGCGCCGACGGCGGCTTTCCTCGCTTCGTGCTGGTGGGCGGTGAGGCGGTGGACGGCGAGCTGCGCGAGCGGATGTCGCGCGTCCCCACCCGCTTCTACAACGTCTACGGGCCGACGGAGTGCACCGTGGACGTGACGGCCCGCGAGATCGGGGCTGCGGGCCCCGCTGCGGCGATCGGCGGCCCGCTGCCGAACGTGGCGGCGTACGTGCTGGATCCGGCGCTGCTCCCCGTTCCCGCCGGCGTGGCGGGCGAGCTGTACGTGGGCGGCGCCGGGGTGGCGCGCGGCTACCTGAACCGCCCCGGGACGACGGCGGAGCGCTTCGTCCCCGACCCGTTCGGCGGCGAGGCGGGCGCGCGGCTGTACCGCACGGGCGACCGGGTGCGGTGGCGGGAGGAAAGTGCGGAAGTGCGTGAGTGCGGAAGTGCGGAAGTGAGTCCGGCCATCGACTCACGCACTGACGCACTCACGCACTCACGCACTGCCTCTCTCGAGTACCTGGGGCGCCTTGACGTGCAGGTGAAGGTCCGCGGCTTCCGCATCGAGCTGGGCGAGATCGAGGCGGGGCTGCGAAGCCACGGCGCCGTGCGCGACGCGGTTGTGGTGGCGCGGGAGGACGCGCCGGGCGAGACGCGGCTGGTGGCCTACGTGGTCGGTGACGCGCCTGACGCGCAGGCGCTGCGGGCGCATCTCTCGGAGCGGCTTCCCGAGTACATGGTCCCCGCGGCGTACGTGCACCTGCAGGCGTTCCCGGTCACCACCAACGGCAAGGTCGATCGCAAGGCGCTTCCCGCGCCCGAGGGCGACGCATTCGTGGTGCGCGCGTACGAGGAGCCGGTGGGCGAGGCCGAGCAGGTGGTAGCGGCGATCTGGGCGGAGCTGCTGGGCGCGGAGCGGATCGGGCGCCGGGACCACTTCTTCGAGATGGGCGGCCACTCGCTGCTTGCCGTGCGCGTGGCGTCGCGGGCCCGCCAGGCGCTGGGCGTGGAGGCGGCTCCGGGCGACCTGTTCGAGCGGCCCGTGCTGGCGGACTTCGCGCGCGCGCTGACGACCGCCGCGCACGCGGAAGGGGCCGCGATCGAGCCGGTGGACCGCACGGGAAAGATCCCGCTTTCGTTCGCGCAGCAGCGGCTGTGGTTCCTGGAGCAGCTGGGGGAGCTGGGCAGCACCTACCACATCCCCACGGGGCTGCGGCTGCGGGGCGAGCTGGACCGCGGCGCGCTGGTGCGGTCGCTGGACCGCATCGTCGCCCGCCACGAGGCGCTGCGCACCACCTTCCCGACCGTGGAGGGCGAGCCGGTCCAGCACATCGCCCCGGCGGAGGAGAGCGCGTTCCGGCTGGTGGAGCACGACCTCCGTGCCTCGGCGGACGCGGAGGATGGGCTGCGCCGCCTGGTGTCGGACGAGGCGAGCGCTCCGTTCGACCTGGCGCGGGGGCCGCTGGTCCGCGGGCGGCTGGTGCGCATGGCGGCCGACGACCACGTGCTGCTGCTGACGATGCACCACATCGTCGCCGACGGCTGGTCCGCCGGCGTGCTCTTCCGCGAGCTGGGCGCGCTGTACGCCGCCTTCGCGCGTGGCAAGCCCGATCCGCTCCCGCCGCTGCCGGTGCAGTACGCCGACTACGCCGCATGGCACCGCCGCTGGGTAGAAGGGCCGGTGCTGCGGGCGCAGGGGGAGTACTGGACCCGCACGCTGGCCGGCGCCCCGGAGCTGCTGGAGCTGCCCACCGACCGCCCGCGCCCGGCAAAGCAGGACTCGGCCGGGGCGTCGGTGAACGTGGAGCTCGACGAGGCGCTGACCGCGGCGCTCAGGGCCCTGTCGCAGCGGCACGGCACCACGCTGTTCATGACACTGCTGGCCGGATGGGCCACGGTGCTCGCCCGGCTCTCGGGCCAGGACGACGTGGTGATCGGCACCCCATCCGCGAATCGTGGCCGGGCCGAGGTGGAGGAGCTGATCGGCTTCTTCGTCAACACGCTTCCCGTCCGGATCGACCTGTCGGATGGGCCGCGCGTGGGGGAGCTGCTCCATCGCGTGAAGACGCGCGCGCTGGAGGCGCAGCGGAACCAGGACATCCCGCTGGAACAGGTGGTGGAGCGGGTGCGGCCCGCGCGCAGCCTGGCGTACAGCCCGCTCTTCCAGGTGATGTTCGCGTGGCAGAACGCGCCGGAAGGCACGTTGGAGCTGCCGGGGCTGCAGGCCGCGGCCGTGCCGGCATCCGCGCAGGAGACCGCGAAGTTCGACCTTACGCTGACCCTCGCCGAGAGCGGGGACCGCATCGTGGGGGACCTGAACTTCGCGACCGCGCTCTTCGGCCACGCGACCGCCGAGCGCCACGCGGGCTACCTGCGGCGGGTGCTGGAGGAGATGGCCGCGGACGATTCAAAGCCCGTCGACCGGCTGGAGCTGCTTCCCGCGGAGGAGCGCGCGCGGGTGCTGGAGGCGTGGAGCCGCACCGAGGCGGTGGAGCCGGGCGCGCCGTGCGTGCACGCGCTCTTCGAAGCCTGGGTGGCGCGCACGCCCGACGCGGCGGCGGTGGCCGCCGCGGGGGAGCGGCTCACCTACGCGGAGCTGAACGCGGCCGCCAACCGGCTGGCGCGGCGTCTCCGCGCGGCCGGCGTGGGCCCCGAGGCGCGCGTGGGGGTGATGCTGGAGCGCTCCGCCGAGCTGGTGGTGGCGCTGCTGGCGGTGCTCAAGGCCGGCGGGGCGTACCTGCCGCTAGACCCGGCGCTCCCGGCCGCCCGCCGCGCCGGGCTGCTGGCCGACGCGGGCGCCGCCGTGCTGGTGACGCGCGATCGGGTGCCGGAGGGCTTCGCCGGGACGGTCGTCGCCCCGGCGGAGGCGGAGGGGGAGAACGGGGACGACCTTGAACTCGATGTGCCGGCCGCCGCGCTGGCGTACGTCATCTACACTTCCGGCTCCACCGGCACGCCCAAGGGCGTGGGCGTGGCGCACGCCGAGGCGGCCGCGCACTGCCGCGCGGCGGCGGCGGCGTACGGGCTCACCCCGGCCGACCGGGTGATGCAGTTCGCCGCGGCCGGGTTCGACGTGTCGCTGGAGCAGACGCTGGCGCCGCTCTCGGCCGGCGTCTGCGTGGTGATGCGGGGGAACGAGGTGCCCACCCCGCTGGAGCTGGCGCGGCAGGCGGCGGAGCAGGGGCTCACGGTCATCAACCCCCCCACGGCGTACTGGCACCAGCTGGCGGCGGACGCGGACGCGCTGGAGCTGCTCGCCCGCACCGTGCGGCTGGTGATCGCCGGGGGCGAGGCGATGAGCCCGGCGGCGGCACGCGGCTGGGCGGCGGGACCCGCGGCCGGCGTGCGGCTGCTGAACGGCTACGGACCCACCGAGGCGGTGGTCACCTGCACGGCGTACGACGTCCCGCCCACGCTAGCGGAGGGGGCGGTGCACGTCCCCGTGGGGCGGCCCCTCCCCGGGCGCGCGGCGTACGTGGTGGACGGGTGGATGCACCCGGCCCCGCTGGCGGCGCCCGGCGAGCTGTGCATCGGCGGGGTGCTGGCGCGCGGCTACCTGGGCCGGCCGGCGGCGACCGCGCAGGCGTTCGTCCCCGACCCGTTCTCCGCCACGCCCGGCGCGCGGATGTACCGCACCGGCGACCGCGCCCGCTGGCTAGCCACGGGCGAGCTGGAGTTCCTTGGGCGGCGCGACCACCAGGTGAAGGTGCGCGGCTACCGCATCGAGCCGGGCGAGGTCGAGGCGCGGCTGGCCGAGCACGCGGGCGTGCGCGAGGCCGTCGTCGTGGCGCGCGAGGACACGCCGGGGAACCGGCGGCTGGTGGCGTACGTGGTGGGCGAGGAAACGGCCGGGGCGGAGGCGCTCCGGGCACACCTGGGCGAGACGCTGCCGGCGTACATGGTGCCGTCGGCGTTCGTTCGGCTGGACGCCTTTCCGCTCACGCCGAACGGCAAGGTGGACCGCGGGGCGCTCCCCGCCCCGGAGGGCGACGCCCATGCGGCGCGGGAGTACGAGGCCCCGGTGGGGAAGGTGGAACAGTCGCTCGCGGAGATCTGGGCCGAGCTGATGGGCGTGGAGCGGGTGGGGCGCGGGGACGACTTCTTCGGGCTGGGCGGACACTCGCTCCTGGCGGTGCAGATGATCTCGCGGGTGCGGCAGGCGATGCAGGTGGAGCTTGCACTGGCCTCCGTGTTCGAGACGCCCGTGCTTTCCGCGCTCGCCGACCGGATCGTGGACCTGCGGCTGGCCCAGTTCGACCCCGAGGCCCAGGCGCGGTTCGCGCGGCTCCTTCGCGAGCCCGGCGCAACGACCGCGTAAACGCACCCTTGGCGTACACCAGTTTCCGGACAGCCGTTCGTGAGCATGCAGAACCTTTCGACCGCCGAGCGCCTGGCTCTTCTCGAGCTGCTCGAAGCCACCGCGTCCAAACAGGACGCGCCGACGCTGTCGCAGATCCAGCCGGTGGACCGGAGCGGAGCGCTGCCGCTGTCGTTTGCGCAGTGGCGGCTCTGGTTCCTGGACCAGCTCGGGATTCCCGGCGCCCTCTACCACATTCCGACCCACCTGCGGTTGAGGGGCGAGCTGAACCGGGACGCGCTGGTCCGCGCGCTGGACCGGATGGTCGCCCGCCACGAGGCGCTGCGCACCACCTTCGCGGAGGTGGGCGCCGACCAGGTGCAGCGGATCGCGCCGGTGGAGGAGAGCCCCTTCCAACTCGCCGAGCACGACCTCCGCGGCCACGCGGAGGCCGGGGCGGAGCTTCGCCGGCTGCTGGACGAGGATGCGGCCACGCCCTTCGACCTGGCCCGCGGGCCACTGATCCGCGGGCACCTGGTCCGGCTGGCGGACGATGACCATGTGCTGCACATCACCATGCACCACATCGTTTCCGACGGGTGGAGCATGGGGGTGTTCACCCGTGAGCTGAGCGCGCTCTACGACGCATTCCGCAACGGCGAGCCGGACCCGCTTCCCGCGCTGCCGATCCAGTACGCGGACTACGCCGTGTGGCAGCGGCGCTGGGTGGACGGCGAGGTGCTGAAGGGGCAGGCGGAGTACTGGAAGAAGGCGCTGGCCGGCGCGCCCGCGCTGCTGGAGCTGCCCACCGACCGGCCGCGTCCGCCGCGGCAGGACTTCACCGGGCGCGTGCTCGACATCGCGCTGGACGCGGAGCTGACGGCGGGGCTGAAGGCGCTGACCCGGCGCCAGGGGGGCACGCTGTACATGATGTTCCTGGCGGCGTGGGCGGTGGTGCTCAGCCGCCTTTCGGGGCAGGAGGACGTGGTGATCGGCAGCCCGGTGGCGGGCCGGGGCCGGCGCGAAATCGAGGGGCTGATCGGCTTCTTCGTGAACACGCTGGCGATCCGGGTGGGCGTCCCCGGCTCGCTCACCGTGGCGGAGCTGCTGCGGCGGGCCAAGGACCGGGCGCTGGAAGCGCAGCAGCACCAGGACATCCCCTTCGAGCAGGTGGTAGAGCTGCTGCAGCCGGTGCGCAGCCTGGCGCACACGCCGCTTTTCCAGGTGATGTTCAACTGGCTGAACATGCCCGAGCGCAACGTGGAGCTTTCGGGGCTGGCGGTGGCATCCCCGGGGGCGCCGCCGCCGCCGGGGCCGGGGCCGGCGCCAGCCCCGGCGGAGATCGATTCCGGGGAGGCGTCGGTGCAGTTCGACCTGGCGCTCACCCTTTCCGAGCAGGGCGGGCGGATCACCGGCTACCTGGAGTACGCGACGGCGCTCTTCGATCTGGAGACGGTGGAGCGCCACGCGGGCTACCTGCGGCGGGTGCTCGCGCAGATGGTGGCCGACGAGCGCCGGAGCGTGGCGCGGCTGGAGCTGATGTCGCCGGCGGAGCGCGCGCGGGTCGTGGAGGAGTGGAACGCGACGGATCTCCCCTCCCGGGAAGCCGAAGCGCTCCACCAGGCCGTTCACGGACCCTCCGCCGAAAGCCGCGGCACCGCGTCCCTGGACGGCGGGTGCGTGCACGAGCTCTTCGAGCGGCGGGCGGAGGAGACGCCCGGGGCGATCGCCGTGGTCTTCGAGGGCGGGGCGCTCACGTACGCGGAGCTGAACGCCCGCGCCAACCGGCTGGCGCATCATCTCCGCGGGCTCGGCGTAGGCCCGGACGCGCGTGTGGCGATCTGCGCCGAGCGCGGCCCGGAGATGATCGCCGGCCTGCTGGCGGTGCTCAAGGCGGGCGGGGCGTACGTTCCGCTCGACCCGGCGTACCCGGAGGAGCGGCTGCGCTGGCAGGTGGAGGACAGCACGCCGGTGGCGGTGCTGGCGCACGGCTCGCTCGCCGCGCGCTTCGCGGGCATGGGCGTGCCGGTGCTCGAGCTGGATGCCGGCTCGCCCGCCTGGGCGGCCGGGGCGGCGGGGTCGGACGCGAACCTTGGGCGCGGGGCGCTCCAGCCGGAGCACCTGGCGTACGTGATCTACACCTCGGGCTCCACCGGTCGGCCCAAGGGGGTGATGGCCACCCACCGCGCCGTCGCGCGTCAGGTCGCCGCCGTCCAGGCGGGCTTCGGCCTGCGGGCGGGCGACCGCTTCCTGCAGTTCGCCTCCGTCGCTTTCGACGCCGCGGTGGAGGAGATCTTCGGCGCGCTCCTCACGGGGGCGGCGCTGGTGCTGCGCACCGAGGCGTGGCTGGAGGGCGCGCACGTCTTCTGGGGCCGGTGCGCGGAGAACGGGGTGAGCGTGCTCGACCTGCCGACGCGCTTCTGGCAGCTCCTGCTGGACGAGCCCTCGGCCGCCATCCCGCCCAGCGTGCGCCTGCTGGCCATCGGCGGCGAGGCGGTGGAGCCCGCGGCGCTGCGGGCGTGGTTCGGGAGGGACGGGCACCGGCCGCCGCTCCTGAACACGTACGGCCCCACCGAGACGACGGTCAACGCCACGATGCGCGAGATGGCGGCCGACCCCGCCACCTGGCGCTCCATCGGCCGGCCGGTGGCGAACACGCGCGTCTACCTCCTGGACTCGGCGGGCGGGCCGGTGCCGGTGGGGGTGTCGGGAGAGCTGTACATCGGCGGCGCCCAGGTGGTGCGCGGCTACCTGGACCGTCCGGGGCTGACGGCCGGGCGGTTCGTGCCGGACCCGTTCTCCCGTGAGCCCGGGGCACGCCTGTACCGTACGGGCGACCTGGGGCGGTGGCTCCGGGAGGGGACGATCGAGTTCCTGGGGCGCACCGACTTCCAGGTGAAGATCCGCGGCTTCCGCATCGAGCTGGGCGAGATCGAGGCGCGGCTCGCCGAGCACGTGGCCGTGCGCGACGCGGTGGTGCTGGCGCGCGAGGATGAGCCCGGCGACCGGCGGCTGGTGGCGTACTGCCTGGCCGACGAGGGACTGGACGTGGAATCGCTGCGGGCGCACCTGGCCGGGCGGCTGCCGTCGTACATGGTGCCCGCGGCGTTCGTACGGCTGGATGCGTTCCCGGTGACCGCCGGCGGCAAGGTGGACCGCGGGGCGCTCCCGGCGCCGGAGGGCGACGCGCTCGCCGCGCGCGGCTTCGAGGCGCCGGAGGGGCAGACGGAGCAGGCGGTGGCCGACATCTGGGCCGAGGTGCTGCGCGTGGAGCGGGTGGGGCGCCGGGACAGCTTCTTCGACCTGGGCGGGCACTCGCTCCTTGCCGTGCAGGTGATCTCGCGAGTGCGGCAGCGCCTGGCGGTGCAGGTGGCGCTGCGCGACCTCTTCGCCCAGCCCGTGCTGGCCGACTTCGCGCGGGGGCTGGAAACCGCGTCGCGCGCCGAGCTGCCGGCCATCGAGCGGGTGGAGCGAGGGGGCGATCTCCCGCTCTCGTTCGCGCAGCAGCGGCTCTGGTTCGTCGAACGGCTGGCCGCCGCGGGCACGGCGTTCCACATCCCCGTGCGGCAGCGGCTGCGGGGCGAGGTGGACCGCGCCGCGCTGCGGCGGGCGCTGGACCGGATCCTGGCGCGGCACGAGGCGCTGCGCACCGTCTTCGCCGAGGTGGACGGCGCACCGGTGCAGCGGATCGTGCCGGCGGAGGAAAGCCCGTTCCCTCTCGCGGAGCACGACCTCCGCGGCCGCGCCGAAGGGCCGGCGGAACTGCATCGGCTGATGGCGGAGGAGGCGGGCGCGCCCTTCGACCTGGGGCGCGGGCCTCTGATCCGCGGCCGGCTGGTGCAGATCGGCGACGACGACCACGTGCTGCTCATCACCCTGCACCACATCGCCTCCGACGGCTGGAGCGTGGGCGTGTTCACCCGCGAGCTGGGCGCCCTCTACGGCGCCTTCCGCGCGGGGCGGCCCGATCCGCTTCCGCCGCTCGCGGTGCAGTACGCCGACTACGCGGCCTGGCAGCGCCGCTGGGTGGAGGGCGAGGTCCTTGGGGAGCAGGCGGAGTACTGGCGGAAAACGCTCGCCGGTGCCCCCGAGCTGCTGGAGCTGCCGGCCGATCGCCCTCGTCCGGCGCGGCAGGACTTCGCCGGCAGGATGATCGACATCGGGCTGGACGAGGCGCTCTCGGCCGCGCTCCGGGAGCTTTCCCGCCGGCATGGGACCACGCTCTTCATGACGCTGCTGGCGGGCTGGGCGGTGGTGCTTTCCCGCCTGTCAGGACAGGGCGACGTGGTGGTCGGCACGCCGACGGCGAACCGCGGGCGGGAGGAGATCGAGGCGCTGATCGGCTTCTTCGTGAATATGCTCCCCGTACGCGTGGAGCTGTCAGACGCGCCGACGGTGGCGGAGCTGCTGGCGAGGGTGAAGGAGCGGGCGCTCGGTGCGCAGCATCACCAGGACATCCCCTTCGAGCAGGTGGTGGAGCTCGTTCACCCGGCGCGGAGCATTGCATACGCGCCGCTCTTCCAGGCGATCTTCGCGTGGCAGAACGCCCCCGGCGGCGGCACCGGGCTCCCCGGCCTCGCACTGGCCCCGATGGGGCCGGCCGGACCGCCGGCCCGTCCGGCCCGGGGATCCGCCGCGCCGGTGCCGTCCCCGCAGGCGACGGCGCTTGCGACGGCGCAGGTCGACCTGTCGCTGACGCTCTGGGAGCACGGCGCGAGGATCGCGGGGAATGTGACGTATGCCTCCGCGCTCTTCGAGCGGGCAACGGTGGAGCGCTGCGTCGGATACCTGCGGCGCGTGCTGGAAGGGATGGTCGCGGACGAGACCCGGCGGGTGGACCGGCTGGAGATCGTCCCTGCGGTGGAGCGGCGCCTCGTCCTGGAGGAGTGGAACGCGACGGGACGTGCGTACCCCACCGACGGTCTCCGCGTCCCCGACCTGTTCCGCGCCCAGGCGGCGCGGACGCCGCACGCCATCGCGCTCTCCTGGCGCGGCGAGCGGTGGACGTACGCGGAGTTGGAGGCGCGCGCGAACCGGATCTCCCACGCGCTGCGTCGGCGTCGGGTAGGGCCTGAGGTGCGCGTGGGCATCTGCCTGCCGCGCACACCGGAACTGGTCGCCGCGATGCTGGGCGTGCTGGGGGCCGGAGGCGCGTACGTGCCGCTGGATCCCGCGTACCCGCGCGAGCGGCTGGGCTACATGCTCGAGGATGCCGGGGTGACGCTCGTCATCACGGAGTCGGCGCTGGCGGACCGGTTGCCGGAAGGCGCGGCCACGCTTCTGCTCGACGTCGAGCGCGACGCCATCGCGGCGGAGTCCGCCGACGCCTTCGAGACCGGCGTCCTTCCCGAAAACCTGTCGCACGTGATCTTCACCTCCGGGTCCACCGGCCGGCCCAAGGGGGTGATGATCCGCCATTCTTCCGTCGTCATCCTGCTGCACTGGCTGCGAGAGAACGTGACGGATGAGGAGCGTTCCTCCGTGCTCTTCTCCACCTCCATCAACTTCGACGTCTCCATCGCGGAGGTGTTCGGCACGCTCGCCTGGGGCGGGAAGCTGGTGCTGGTGGAGAACGCGCTGGAGCTGGCGACGGTCGACGAGGACGTCGTGCACGTCAGCATGGTGCCGAGCGCGGCGGCGGAAATGCTGAAGAGCGGCGGGGGCATCCCGGCGAGCGTGAAGACGCTGAACCTGGGCGGCGAGGCGCTGCCGAACGCGCTGGCGCAGGGGCTGTACGCGCTGGATACGGTGGAGAAGGTCGGCAACCTCTACGGTCCGACGGAAGACACCACCTATTCGACGTACTCCCTGGTCCCGCGCGGCGCGGAGCAGGTGCTCGTCGGCACGCCGGTGGCGAACACGCAGGCGTACGTGCTGGATCGGCTTCTCCAGCCCGTGCCGGTCGGTGTCGTCGGCGAGCTCTACCTCGCGGGCGACGGCCTGTCGCGCGGGTACGCGAACCGCCCCGCGATGACGGCCGAGCGCTTCGTCCCGTGCCCGTTCGGCGCGCCGGGGGCGCGGATGTACCGGGTGATGGACCGCGTGCGGCGCCGCGCGGACGGGGAGAT
>NZ_DASVSF010000016.1 GCF_036388275.1 Longimicrobium sp. | reverse complement strand
CGACGGGTTTGACGCGGCCTCAAACCTACGCTCCCACGGCATTTTTGCAGACTGCGCCTTGTATTTCGGCCCTGACACCCCTATCAGAGATGTGGGTAATGGGTAGCCCGCTTGCGGGAGAGGGGGCCGGGGGGAGAGGGCGGCCGAGGCGTGCGCCGGACCCGGTCGAAACGCTCCGATCCTCCGCAAACGAAAAAAGGGCTCCCATGCCCTGCGCACGGGAGCCCCTTCGTCATCGACCGGACGTGCTACTCTTCGTCGCCCTCGTCGTCGTCTATATCACCCTCGGGCTCAGCGTCGGGGTCGGGCGCGTCGGCGGCTTCGCCCCGCAGCACCAGCACCCATCGCGGCGGCGTGTGGCGGTGCGACTGGTAGAAGTCGCGGAACAGGTCCACGGCCTCACGCGTGGCCCCGGCCCGCTCGTCTTCAGGAAAGCCCCAGAGCAGAAGCTCCAGCACGGCCCTGGCGTCGCGCCCCGGAAGCGCGTCGTCCGGCTGCCCGGCCACGCCCGCCCGCAGCTCCCGCGCGTAGTACTTCTTCCACAGGCGCAGGTTGCGTTCGTACGGAACGGAGCCGTCGATGAACTTCTTGGTGGCGCCTACCTTCACGCCCGCACGTTTGGCAACCTTGCGCAGCGACGTGCGCGCAACCTGGCCGCGCACGTGCTCACGGATCCGGTCGATCGACGGATCGGCGACACGCTCGGTCATAGGACCCTCCCCGGGCGGGAGGGCCTTGTGCCTCGTGCACTTTGTTTGCTTCGTCTTGGATTACACTCTACAGATTAGTGCCGGTTTTTGGTCCCGGCAAGAACCTGAAAGCCCGATCCCGCAACTTATACAAAGTAGACGCGGCGCGATAAACTCTTGTTCACGGCAGAAGTCCAGGCGTGGCGCGCCCATTCGGACCGCGCGCAATGCGCCACAGGCGTTACAGGGCTGTAACGCCTGTGGCGGAAATTGATTCAGAAAAGCACGAGGCGCGCCTTCAGAGCAGTGCCGCGAGAAGCGCGAGGGCCGATCCCACGGCCGACGCGACGGACACGACGAGGGCGGTTCTCGCCTGCCGCTCGGCCGCCTTCGTCCCCGCGCGCGCAGCCGCGCCGGCCGTCTCTGCGATGCGCTGCACATCCTCGCGGAGCCGCTCGGCGTCTTCGCGGGAGCGGGCCTGCGCCTTTTCCATCCGCCGCAGCGTTTCGGACAGCGGAGTGACGGTGTCCTCCACCTCCACCAGCCGCGTCGACAGCGCCGAGACCTCATCGTCCATCCCGCCGCTCCCCGCCAGCCCGGCCATGCCCGCCAGCGCCGACTCGCCGAACAGCGACTGGTCCATCACCCGCTTGGATGCCAGCACGTCGTCAACGGCGCCCTCGAAGTGGCGCTGCGCGATCCGCTTTTCCGCGTCGGGCCCCGGCTCGGCGATGGCCATCTGCGCCGCCTTGAGGACGGCGTTCTTGATGTCGCCCCCCGTCACCGGATAGCGCTGGGCGAGGGCAGAGAAGTCCACGTCGGCGGCCAGGGGCGTCTTGCGGGCGTGGATCTGCACCTTCCAGATCTTTTCGCGCTCCTCCGGCCCGGGCTGCTCGAAGAGGATGTGGGTGCGGATGCGCCGCTCGAACGCGGGGTCGAAGTTGGCGGCCAGGTTGGTGGCGAAGATCACCACGCCGGAAAACTCCTCCAGCTCGCGCAGCAGCACGTTCACCACGGCGTTGGCCTCGCGCTGGTAGCCCTGGTCCATCGACGTGAAGCGGCGCCCGGCGATGGCGTCGGCTTCGTCGAAGAAGAGGACGGCATTTTCCTCCTGGGCGCTGGCGAACACGGCGGCCACGTTCTTGGCCGTTGCGCCCGCCCACTGGCTTTCCAGCTCGTTGTAGCGAACCACCAGCAGCCGCTTGCCCAGGGCGTGGGCGATGGCCTCGGCGCAGATCGTCTTTCCCGTGCCGGGCGGGCCGGCGAAGTTGAAGGCCAGCCCCAGCCCGCTTTCGTGCCTCTCCCCCAACCCCCACTCGCCGAAGATCAGGTCGTGCTTCTGGATCTGCACCAGGGCGTTGTCCAGCGCCCGCCGTGTGGAGGGGGGCAGCACCACGTCGGCGAAGGAGCGCCGCGGCGTGCTGGCGCTGGCCAGCGCGGCGCGGTCGGGGCCGAAGATCAGGTCGCGCAGGGGGTTGTTGGACATGCTTGGGGAAGTGCGTGGGTGCGTCAGTGCGTAAGCGGGAATGCGTGCGAAGGCAGGCGGGTGCAAGGAGTTCGCCGGGGAAGGATCCCCGGTGCCGCTCCGTGGCGGGAACGGCGCCTCGTGATTACCTTTCGATGCTGGCTTTTCGTCCCCCCGCCGGCAGCCTCTCCGATCCATCCTTCCCTGGAGTGCTCCCATGAGATTCGACCGCACGAAGTTCTTCGACGCGTACACCAACGCGTTCGGCGCGCTGAAGCAGAGCCAGAAGGACGGCCTGAATGCGCTGCTCGCCGCCGCCGAGCGAGACGGCGACATCACCGACATCCGCTGGCTGGCGTACATGTTCGCCACCGTAAAGCACGAGTGCGCCGGCACCTGGCGGCCCATCGAGGAATACGGCAAGGGCAAGGGCCGCAAGTACGGCCAGCCCGTCACCGGTACCGACGCGGCCGGCAAGGAGTACAGCAACGTGTACTACGGCCGCGGCTACGTGCAGCTGACCTGGGACTACAACTACCGCGGGATGGGCGCCGCGCTGAAGAACCGGCTGCTGTACGAGCCGCAGCTGGCGCTGGACGCCGAGGTGGCGTACGAAATCATGTCGCTGGGGATGCGGAAGGGCTCGTTCACGGGCAAAAAGCTGGGGGACTACATCCACGACGGCGCCTGCGACTACGTCCAGGCCCGCAAGATCATCAACGGGCTGGACCAGGCGGAGCGCATCGCGGGGTATGCGCAGAAGCTGGAAGCCATCCTGCGCGGCTCGGCGGTCGCTGCCGTGCCCGGCATCCCGGCCCCGCCCCAGCCCGTCGCGCCCATGATGCCGTCGCCCGGCGTCGCCCCGGCAACCCACCTGCCGAACTTGTGACCTCACGGGGACGCGCGGGGATTCTCGCCGCGCGTCCCCGTGAAACCCCGCTGTCGGCCCCGCTCCCCGTGCGCGGAGCCGGGCCGACGTGCATCTTGCAGCGGATTGCATCAGACAGAGACCAGGAGATCGCGATGAGCCGCCGACCCATCCAGGCCAGCATCCGCACGCACGCCGGCGACGACGAGCTCGCCGACGGCGTACGGACCGAGGACTTTCGCGAGGCGATGTCGCTGTGGGCCAGTGGCGTCGCCATCCTGGCGGCTTCGGACGGCGACGACGTCGAGGCGATCACCGCCAGCGCCGTGACGTCGCTTTCGGTGGATCCTCCGCTGGTGCTGGTCTGCATCGGGAACCACGCCGCCATCCTGCCGACGATCCACGAGCAGCGCCGCTTCGTCCTCAACCTGCTGGCGGAGGGCGACCGGCGGCTGGCCTCAGACGTGGCGCTGCGGGTGCCGCCGGACCCGTCGCGTCTCCCGGAGTCCGGCGACGCCGTGCTGGAGGGCGCGCTGGCGTCGCTGGTCTGCCGCCTGTGGGAGACGTATCCCGGCGGTGACCACCAGATCGTCATCGGGCAGGTGGAGCGCGTGGAGATTGGTGCCGAGGCCGCGCCGCTGGTGCACTTCGCGCGGGAGTATCGCGCGCTGCGCTGATGCGGGTTCATCGACCGGACGGGACAGGGAGGCGGACGTGAAACAGGTGTGGATCACCCGGCGCGGCGGGCCGGAGGTGCTGCAGGTGCGCGAGGCGCCGGACCCGGAGCCGGCCGCCGGCGAGGTGCGCATTCGCGTGGAGGCGTCGGGCGTGAACTTCGCCGACGTGCTGGCGCGCATGGGATTGTACCCCGACGCGCCGCCCCTTCCCACCGTGGTCGGCTACGAGGTGGCGGGGGTGATCGACCGCGTCGGTAAGGACGTCCAGGGCTTTCGCGAAGGCGACCGCGTGGGCGCGCTCACCCGGTTCGGCGGGTACGCGGACGTGGTGTGCGTGTCGCCGACGCAGGTGTCGCCGCTTCCCGACACGCTCTCGTTCCAGAAGGCCGCGGCCATCCCCGTGAACTACCTCACCGCGTGGATCATGCTGGTGCACCTGGGCTGCGTGCGCGAGGGCGACCGCGTGCTGGTGCAGGCGGTGGCGGGTGGCGTCGGGCAGGCCGCCGTGCAGATCTGCCGCTGGCGCGGCGCGGAGGTGATCGGCACGGCGAGCGCGGGCAAGCACGAGCGGCTGCGGGAGATGGGTGTGGCGCACTGCATCGACTACCGCACGCAGGACTTCGAGGCAGAGGTAAAGCGCATCACCGGCGGCAACGGCGTCGACATCGCGCTGGACGCCGTGGGGGGCGAGTCGTTCGCCAAGAGCTATCGATCGCTCGCGCACCTTGGGCGGCTGTACGTCTTCGGCGTGTCGAGCTTTGCCCCCGGCAAGCGCCGCAGCATCCCCGCCGCGGTGCGCGGGCTGTGGAACATGCCGCGCTTCAGCCCCATCCCCATGATGAACAGGAACCGCGGCGTCCACGGGGTGAACCTGGGGCACCTGTGGAAGCGCGTGGACCTGCTGAAGCGCATGCAGTCCGAGATCATGGAGCGGGTGCAGGACGGCACCTTCGATCCCGTCGTGGATCGCGTGTTTCCCCTGGAGCAGGCGGCGGATGCGCACGCGTGGATCCAGGATCGCAAGAACTTCGGGAAGGTGCTGTTGGGTGGGGGAAGTGCGTGAGTGCGTGAGTGCGGAAGTGCGAAAGTGCGAAAACAAGGAGCCGGGCCAGCGATGGGACCCGGCTCTCCGGACGTTCAGGCGATGGTGCGCGCCGTTTCACTCCCGCACTAACGCACTAACGCACTTCCCGGTCAGCGGATCCCCGTGATGGTGGACATCATCTCCTGGATGGTCGACGGGTCCACGCCGTACATCTGCGCGATGTAGGCCGTGCTCACGCCGTCGTCGCGCAGGTCGCGCAGGCGGTCGGCGGCCAGCTGGCTGATGAGCCGGATGCGCGCGTCGGTGGACGGATCGGGTTCGACCGAGAAGGTGCGGATGGGCGGAACGGTTGCACTCTGTCCCTGCCCGACGATCGACAGCGCGGGATTGGCTCCACTCTTCATCGGAAGTCCTTTGCCGCGCGGGCCTGGTGAGTCGGGGAACCGGCCTGGACAGGTGCGCATCGCAATCGGGCAGAACGCGTGCCCGGCGCGTAGCATGGGCCGTGGCGTGCGCCAGGGTTGAGTGGGGTAGGTGCGCGCCGTAGATTTACGGGATTCCGTCCCGTTGGTTCGTTCCGTCGTTTCCGGCCCGTGTGGAGCCCATGAGCACAACCTGCCCGTCCTGCGGCACCGCGTCCGCAGGACGTTTTTGCCCCGATTGCGGAGTGGCGCTGAACGCCACCTGCCGCGAATGCCAGAACCCGCTGCCGCTGGGCGCCCGCTTCTGCAACGACTGCGGCGTCGCCGTCGCCACGCCCACCGCCGCCCGGTCGCGCAAGGCAATGGTTCCCTGGGCGCTGGCGGGCGCGTCCGTGGCCGCGCTGGCGCTCGTGCTGGTGTTCCGCCCTGGCGGCGACGAGCCCGCCGCCCAGCCCACCGCCGCGACGCCGGCCGGCCCGTTCGCGCAGAGCGGCGCCCCCGCGGGCGATCCCTCGTCGGTGGACCTTTCGAGCATGACACCGCGTGAGGCCGCGGACCGGCTGTTCAACCGGGTGCTGAGCGCCGAGGCCAGCGGCGACACGACGCAGGCCCGCCAGTTCGCGCCGATGGCGGTGCAGGCGTACGGGCAGGTGCCGCAGGACAACGACGTGCGCTACCACCTGTCGGAGCTGTACCGCGTGCAGGGCGACGCGGCGGCGGTCAGGGCGCAGGCCGACGCCATCCTGGCGGCGGACCCCAAGCACCTGTTCGGCTTGTTCGCGGCCGGGCGCGCGGAGGCGATGGGCGGGAACGCCGCGGCGTCGCGCACGTTCTACAAGCGGTTCCTGGATGCGTACGGCGGCGAGGTGTCGCGCGACCTTCCCGAGTACCGCGACCATCAGCAGGCGCTCCCCAGCATGCGCGCCGAGGCGGAACGGCTCAGCGCGCAGTAGGCCCCTCCCCCGGCCCCTCCCCGCACAAACTACGTGCGGAGAGGGGAGAACGACGAAACACGGCGGCGCGCCCGTTGTCATCCAGAGGCGCAGGCGCACGGCACCAGCGCGTACGCCGGTCCTGCGCGCCGAAGGATCTTGCCGCGGATGCTTCCCAGCCCGGGCGCGGCAGCGGTCGGGGATGCCGAGGCCTCGGCTGCCGTGGGGCCCTCACCCGTCCTCGCTTATGCTCGTCCACCCTCTCCCACAAACAGCGTGGGAGAGGGGGTAAACTTCGGATGGCGTGCGGCGGCGACTGTCGCGCGCCCCGGCGAGGTCACTGCCCCGGGCGGTACACGCGCTCCGTGTGCCCGCGCAGCTGCCCGGGGTAGAAGTACACGTCGCGCAGGCGGCCGGCCGCGTAGCGCTCCGCCTGGTCGTTGAAGTGCCGCGAGCCGGGATCGCCGCTCTCGCCGCCGGCCGTGACGGCCCGCGCCCGCACCGAGTCGCGCCCGAACTCCACCGCGGCGACGAAGCTGTTGCCGCTGGTGCCGTACCACCGCCGGCTGCCGTTGCGCGGTGCCGCGGCAAAGGAGGCGAGCGAGCCCCAGTGCCCGTGGGTGAACCCCACCGGGATGCTGGGGCCCGCGTCGCTGAAGGGGTGCACCACGTCCCCCGTGATCCGCTGAAAGCGGTTGATCTCTCCCCACGGCGTTCGCCAGCTGCCGAACTCCCGCTCCAGCCGCTCCACCGCGAACACCAGTGCCTCCAGGTGCTGCTCCGGGGTCAGGGCCGCCGCGGCCCAGTGCAGCGTCGTCGCCGTGGGGCCGCGCTCCGCCACGCCGGGCGCCCGGCCGCCGTGCTCCCCCCACAGCCTTGTGCCGTAGAAGATGGCGAGCGAAGTGGGGACGGAGGCCGCGTCCCAGCGGCGGTCCCACCCGCGCAGCGCGGCCACCGGCTCGGCGAGCCGCGCCCGGCGCGGGTCCCCCGCGGGCAGGGCGTCGTACGCACGCAGGAGCGGCGGCAGCACCAGGTCGAAACCGGGCATGTGCGGGTCGTACGCCGCGTCGATCAGCCCCTGCAGCGTCCACCCCCGCCGCCCGCGCAGCAGCTGCAGGGCGTGCAGGCCGCGCGCGTTCTCGCCGTAGGTGTCCATGTAGCGGGCGAAGCGCTCGGGGCGGGGGGAGCTCTCCCCGGCGGCGGAGTACGGCGTGTTGTTGGTGTTCTGGATCCACCCCGTGGCGGGGTTCACCATTCCGGGCGACTCGTCCAGGGCGTGCAGTCCGCGCCAGTCGGTGGCGGGGTCGCTTCCGTCCACCGGCCGCGTGTAGTCGAAGCGGTCGTCGCGGCGCGGGATGAACTGCGGGTGGAAGTAGGCGATGTTCCCGTCCGCGTCCGCGTACACGGTGGCGTTCGACGAGTTGGCGCGCAGCTCCAGCGCGCGGCGGAACTCCGCCAGCGTGCGGGCCCTGGTGCGCAGGTAGCTCTGGCTGAGCGCCTCCACCGGGGTGTTCATCATCGCCACCGCTACCCAGCGGCCGTCCTGCTCGCGCACCACCGGCCCGTGGTGCGTTCGGAACACGGTGATGCTCCGCCGCCCCAACGCCCCGTCCGCGCCGCGGACGGACACGGTGACGGTGTCCGTCGTCACCGGCCGCTCCTCGGCGCCGTAGCGGTAGACGTGGCGGCCACCGCGCTCCGCCACCGTCTCCAGGAACTCGTCGACGGCGTCCACCCCGCTGGTGGTGTGCATCCACCCCAGCCGGTCGTTGAAGCCCTGGTAGATGAAGAACTGCCCCCAGGTGGCGGCCCCGTACGCGTTCAGCCCCTCGTCGCTGGTGGCGTGCAGCTCCGCGCGGAAGAAGAACGAGGTGTGCGGGTTGATGAGGAGGAGCGCGCGCCCGTTCGCCGTGTTCCCCGGGGCGATGGCGATGCCGTTGGAGCCGCCCTGCTCCTTGAAGGCCCCGGTGTCCGGCACGGGCTGCCGGGCAGCCACCTGCCGGGTGCCGTAGAAGGCGGCCAGGTCGCGCAGCGACACCCGCTCGATGTCGGCCCCGATGCTCCCCTCGCTGAACGACAGCGCCATCCACGGCTCGAACCGGCGGATGGCGCGCGGCGTCACCTGGGGGTGCGTGTGCAGGTAGAAGTTGAGCCCGTCCGCCCAGGCGTCCATCAGCGACCGCAGCCACGCCGGGCTCGCGGCGTACTGGGCCCGCAGCGTGTCGTGGTCGATGAAGAGACGCTGCCGCACGTCCTGCCACACCGCGGACTCGCCTTCCGCCTCTGCCAGCCGCCCCAGCGACACCAGGAAGTTGCGCTCCACCCGGTTGAAGTCGTCCTCCGCCTGGGCGTACATCATCCCGAACACCGCGTCGGCGTCGGTGCGCCCGCGCACGTGGGCGATCCCCCAGTCGTCGCGCGTGATGGTGACGGCCTGCGCGCGCGCCTGCCACCGCGCCAGCTCGCCACCGGCCTGCGTGGCGGATGCGGGCGCCGGCGCGGGCGGGGCGGGAGCGGCGCACCCGCTCAGCACGAGGAGCGCGAGCACGCGTCGGGCGGGGGACCTCAGGAGGCGGTTCATGGGCGCATTCGTTCGGGGAGGGGCGGCCGCCTGGGTGCACGGTCTGCCGCCCGCCGGTCCCCGGAACCTGCGACCGTGCCGAGCCGCGCCGCAAGGCGCGGCGGGCAATTCCGCCCCTGGTTCTGAACCGGCCTGCGCCGGCGGATGGCCAACCGCGCTCGCATCTTCGGTTTTGCACGCGATGTCACATTCCTTGCGCGCCATGCTTTGTTGAGCTATAATCTGAGGTTCCACACCCATAGACATGCCGCTGTACCGAACCGCCCGGCTTCACGGGCGTGTTTGCCGTTTTCACCTATCCCGTGAGGACGCCCCATGCTCAACCGCTTCACCCCCGCGGCGCTCGCCGCCGCCCTCGCCGCCCTGGCGGCCTGCTCCGATGCCGATCAGCCCGTTGCGCCCGACGTGCAGCCGGACCTGGCCCGCTCCGGCCAGCCGGTACCCACGCGCCAGGAGCAGCGCGGCGGCACGTTCATCGAGCTGAGCGACGCGCAGCTGTGGACGGCGGTGCAGGAGGGCGGCGGGCGCGTGATGGTGGGGCTCAAGGCCCCCGGCGGCGCGCGTGGCGTGTGGCAGGGCAAGGTGTTGGTTGACCGCGGCACGTGGACGCAGGGCAGTGCCGCCGTGCTGGCGCAGCGCGGCGTGCAGCTGATCCAGGCGGACGACCTCCTTCCGCGCGTACAGGTACGGGTGAGCGACGCCAGCGCGCTGGCCGCCATCCGCAAGCTGCCGATGGTGGACTACGTGGAGCCGGTGCTGGTGGCGGGTGACCTGCACGCCTTCGCGGGGACGGGCGGCTGCGGGTACGGCAGCTCGTGGACGGGCGACCGGCAGTACACGTCCACGAGCGACATCTACTCGCAGAAATTCACCGGGATGAACATTCCCTCCGCCTGGAGCCTGAGCGCCGGGGCGGGGATGACCATCGGCCTGATCGACACGGGCCTCTCGTCGGGGCAGGGGCAGTTCACCAGCACCTTCGCCTCGGGCTCCAGCACCGGGCGCACCATCAGGTTCATGAAGGTGGCCTCGCAGTCCAGCGTCTATGACGGTTGCGGCCACGGCACGCGCATGGCCGGCATCATCGCCGCGCCGTGGGACGGGCGCAGCGTGGGCGGCATCGCCTACAAGGCCAACCTGATCAGCGTTCGCCAGGCCAGCGGCGTGGCGGCCGTCAGCAGCGCCGACGCGGCCGAGGCCGTGCGCATCGCCGCCTCCAACGGCTCGCGCGTGATCGTGATGGCGTGGGAGAGCCTGAACTGGTGGTGGCAGGTGTCCGACGAGATCGAGTACTGGCACTACAACCGCCCCATCCTGTTCCTGGGCGCGGCGGGCACTTCCGGGTGCGGCGACGGGATCCTGGACAGCAACGTGGTCTTCCCCGCCGACATGCCCGAGGTGATGGCGGTTACGGGGATCACCTACCCCGGCGGCGGCGTGCCCTGCGGCATCCACCGCGGCGCGGACGTGGAGATCACGGCCTACCTGGACGTGCCCAGCACCGGCCAGTACACGGGCGACGTCGTGGGGATGGGCGGCAGCTCCAACGCCACCGCGGTGGTGGGGTCCATCGCGGCGCTGGTCTGGTCGCGCACCCCCACGCTGACGCGCGACCAGGTGCGCGCGCGCCTCCAGCAGAGCGGCGCCTTCTACCCCAGCCGCCACTCCGAGCAGGGGTACGGCCTGGTCAACGCGCTCAAGGCCGTTCGCGGATACTGATGGGCCTCACCCGGCTCGCTAAGGCTCGCCCCCCTCTCCCACGAACAGCGTGGGAGAGGGTACACTTCAGATTCCGGTGCCTCCCGCCGGCGTGGAGTGCATGCAACGGAAGCCCCGAACCGTGCAATCGAGCGCGTTCGGGGCTTTCGCGTTTCGCATCTCACGCAGGCCATACCTGCCGGAGCGCAATCGAATTCTCCCTTTCCCCTGCGAAGCGGGGGAGAGGGCCGGGGAGAGGGGGCTGCCGCGGCATGCACCGGTAGCCCGTCGGAGCGCACCAACATCGTCCGGCCCCGCACTCCACCTGCCGGAGCGCAATCGAATTCGCCCCTCTCCCGCTTGCGGGAGAGGGGCCGGGGGAGAGGGCAGCCGCGGCATGCGCCGGCCCCGTTCGAGACGCCCCGACGTCGCGGCCTCTGCACCGGTGACCGCTGCCGCGCCCGGGCTTGTACGTGGCTCAGAGTAGATCCTTCGGCCCGCGAAGGATGTGCTGCGGGCAGGCAGAGTGCGCCTGGGCCTCAGAGGGTGTTGAGAAATGTCAACTTGGCCGAAGCCGACGGAGCATGAGACCCGACATCGCAAGATGGATCCATGCTTCGCTACTCTCCGGCAGGCCCTCGTAGTCCTTGCTCAAACGGCGGCAGCGCC
>NZ_DASVSF010000015.1 GCF_036388275.1 Longimicrobium sp. | reverse complement strand
AACGCTTACGTGCAGCTCCCCGACGCTTATCGCAGCTTATCGCGCCCTTCTTCGCCTGTCCGTGCCAAGGCATCCACCGTGCGCCCTACTTTCGCTTGACCGGATATGCTTGTATCCCCACCCGCGCCTAAACGGGGAGGGACTCATCCGGTCCACCGAACCAACACACTTGCTTGGTGCTCTCGAGCTTCGCTTCGAGCAAGATCTTCACGATCCGCTCGGCTTCGCTACCCAACCCACTACCCAAGTTTTCAAAAATTCGTGCGCGGCCTTTTTTCGCCGCGAGCCATCTAACTTACACGCTTTGGTCGCGGTTGTCAACGGGGTCGGTCGCCCGACTTTCGTTCCCGTCTCCCCAGCGCCGTTGCCGGTGCCGTCCGCGAAGGGCTCCGAGTATAATCGCCAAAGCCGCTCCTGTCAACGGGTTACGATTTCAGGAGCTTGATCTCTTCTCGAACGATGGTTCGGTCCTCCGCATCGTCAACTTCGTCATCGGGCCAGAGAAGCCGGGTGCCCGCCGCCCAGCAGGCGATGGCGACAAATCCCACGAATTGCCCAATGGGCCGCAGGGGCCGGTAGTCGGCGAAGACGCGGCGCACGCCCTCTGCCGCGTCGCCCAGGCCGAAGGCCGTCCCCGGCTGCGGACCGAGGCGGCCCCAAAGGACGGGGATCACCGAGAACTTCAACACCGCCAGCAGCAGGGCCAGGCTGGCGAGGGTAAAGACGAGCCTCCGACGCGAGCCGCCAGAGAACGCACCCCACGCCGTCACCGCCACGCCCGCGACCACCATCCACTCGATCATCCCCGGCGGCGGAAGGAGCAGCTCCAGCACCTGGGCGCTCGCCAGCGTTCCGTACACCACGGCGATCCACCCCACGGCGTCCTCCGGCGCGTGCCAGCCGCGACGGAAGACGAGGAGGTACGAGAGCAGGAGCGCGAACACGCCTTCCACCATCCCGAAGGCGCGGTACTCCACCCCCTCGGGGACGAGGGCGACCCCTGCCAGCGCCGCGGAGGCGAGAAAAGCGAGGGACGCGGCGACCGCGCGCTGTGCGATCGTCATCGGCGGGGGAGCCATTCCAGGGGACCCGTGCGCAATTGCCGCTCGATCCGCGCGTTCAGCTCGTCCGCACGCTGTCGGGTGGGGGGCGACACCGGGGCCGCGCGGACGCGCTGGGCGATGGCGAGCGCGTCCGTGAGCATCTGGTCGTTGTCTCCCCGGTACCAGGGTGTGGCGCCACCCGCCAGCATCAGCCCCGCGCGGTCCAGCGCGATCCCCGCCCAGAACTCCGTCGCCTCGGCCACGCGCGCCGTGTCGTCCGCCGCGCGGTTGCGCGCCTCCAGCGCTTCCTCCTCGGCTTCGGCGTAGCGGGCGATGGCGGCTGCGGTATCCCCCGCCGCGGCGGCGTCCAGCGCGGCCTTCACCCGCTCCCGCGCGCGGGAGATGCGCGGCGTGTAGGCGTCGGGCGCGAGGGCCACCCAGGCGCGCCCCCCAACCTCGGCGGCGGACTGCGGCTTTCCGCTGTAGAGGTGGACCGTGAGGATGGTGAGGACGGCCAGCACGACGAGGCCGGGGATTACTCCCGGGTCGCGGATGCCTCGGGACGGGCGTGGATCGGGCACGGCGCTGCGCGGGCCGGGGTTCGGCGGCCTGGACGGGCCGCCGGTGAGGATCAATCGTGCGGAACGGCGTCCAGCAATCCGCGGACCTCTTCGGCGTCGATGTAGAAGTCGCCCAGGCGGTTGCGGTGCGGCCCGTGCCAGTCGGACCCGCCCGTGGCCCACAGCCCCAGCTCACGCGCCACGGCGCGGTAGCGCTTGGCATCGTTGGCCGGCGTGTTGGGGCGGAAGCACTCGATGCCCGCCAGGCCGTACTCCGCGAAGTTGTGGATTTCGCGCTCGAAGATCACCGGGTCGGGGTGCGCCCAGACGGCGTATCCCCCGGAGGCGCGGATCATCTCGATGGCGTCGCGGACGGGCGGCAGCAGCGTCATCACGAACGCCGATCCCGCATCCCCCAGGTAGCGGTCGAACGCCTCGTGCATGGACCTTACCGCGCCGCGTGCCACCAGCGCGCGCGCCACGTGCGGCCGCCCGATGGCGCGCGCATCCGTCCCGGCGGCGCGCATCACGTCCTCGTAATCCACCGTGACCCCCATCCCCTGCAGCCGGCGCACCATCTCGCGGGCGCGCTCCTGCCTGCGGCCCAGCGCGCCATGCTCGTGGGCCAGGAGGGGCGCGGCGTCGGGTGCCACGTGGTAGCCCAGGATGTGGATTTCGTCCTCGCCCTGGCGGCTGCTCACCTCCACACCCGTCACCACGCGAACGGGCCCGCCCCGCGCCGCCTCCAGCGCCTCGGCCAAGCCGCCGATGGTGTCGTGGTCGGTGATCGCGATGACGTCCAGCCGCGCGGCGACGGCCGCGTTCACCACCTCGGCGGGGGACAGCTCACCGTCGGAGGCGCGGGTGTGGATGTGAAGGTCTGCGCGCTTCATGAGTTCCAGATGTGGGAAGCGCGCCGTCCGGCGGACGGCGCGCGATAACGGACGCGAGTGCTACCGACGGAAGGCCACACCCAGGCCCCAGTTGGCGCCGTCGCCCAGGTTGGCGCCGAGGCGCAGCGACACGCCCGAGGCGAAGTCCAGGTCCAGCCCCACGTCGGCCAGCACGTCGATGTTGAAGTCGTTCTCGCCGGGGGAGTCATCGTCGACGAAGCCGTTGGCGATGGCGAGACGGGGGTGAATGTAGGGGGTGATGGTCATGCCGGGCACGGGCAGCGCCTGGCCCGCGGTGAAGCCCACCTGCCCGCCGATGTAGGTTGCGTCTCCCACGACCGCCTGCCCACCGACGGTGAACGCCAGGCCGATGGGCGCACCCGCCAGCACCACGGGATTGCGCATGTCCAGGCCCACGGTGAGCGAGCCGTCGCCGGAGTCCACGTACCCCGCGTGAAGGCCCACGTTGGACCCGCCGCGCGACTGGCGGCGCCAGATCCCCTCCACGCCCAGCCCGCCACCCCAGTCGCTCACGTACGCGCCGAAGTCGTTGGACGGGACGTGCGAAAGGAAGGTAGGCGTGAACACCTGCGCCTCTGCCTCGGCGGCGAACACGGCGCTCAGGGCGAGGGAGGCGGCAATCAGCTTGTGCTTCATCGGTTGAGCTCTGGTTTTTTGGTCTGTATGGACAACACTACGATGCCCGCCGGTTGTGTAGGCCAGCGGGCGTCGCGAGTTCCCGGGCGGGGTTCAAGTTCCGGACCATATGGGGCTTCAGTGCGTCTTTCTGGCGCGCGAGGGCGGGCCGAAAGGATGGTGCGCGGCCTCGGCTCCGCGGGGGCCCTCACCCGGCCGCGCTGACACGCGTGCCACCCTCTCCCACAAACAGCGTGGGCGAGGGGGTACACCCCAGTGCGGATGCACATCCAAGCCCTTGGTGCACCAGGACCTGTCATCCTGAGGCCCAGGCGCGCCGTACCTGCCCGTACATCGTGCCTCGCGGGCCGAAGGATCTAGCCGCGGCCACGTACAAGCCAGGGCGCGGCAGCGGTCACGAAAGCCGAGGCCTCCCAGGAGCGGGTGAACCCGACGCGGGGACAGCGCCGTACCTTCCCGCGCGCGATCGAATTCTCCCCTCTCCCGCTTGCGGGAGAGGGGCCGGGGGAGAGGGCAGCCAAGGCATGCACGGCCGCCTGTCGAGACGCCACGACCGCTACCCGGGCCCGCACCCGGCCATCGGAAGCACGCTCAAGCCTGCAGTGTACCCCCTTCTCCCACGCTGTTTGTGGGAGAGGGTGGACGAGCCTAAGCGAGGACGGGTGAGGGCCCCACGGCAGCCGAGGCCTCGGATACGGTGACCGCTGCCGCGCCCAGGCTGATACGCATCCGCGGCTAGATCCTTCGGCCCGCGAAGTCGATACTGCGGGCCAGTGCCACGCGCCTGGGCCTCAGGATGACAGGCTTGCGAGCGTGGGCTGGAACCGTGCGCCGGACTGGCTCCCTTCCCCCGCGCAGTTTGCGGGGGAAGGGCTGGGGATGGGGGGCGCCCTGGACCGCACCGGGCCTGATCGAGATGCGTCCGACCTCTCCCCTCTCCGCACAGCAGTACCGTGCGGGGAGGGGCCGAGGGAGGGGCACCCTCCAACGAAGCCGGCCCCCGCTGCCCAAAAGCAGCGGAGGCCGGCTTCATCCATCCTGATCGACGATCTCAGGCGGGCGTCGCGCGCTCACTGAGGACCGTCACCTCGTCGTCGGCCACCTGCAGGAATCCGCCAGCCACCATGAACCGGCGCTCGTCCCCGCCGGTGGTCACGCGCAGCTCGCCCTCACCCAGCAGCGCCATCAGCGGGGCGTGGCCGCGCAGGATGCCCAGCTTGCCGTTGAAGGCCGGCGCCACCACCGAGTCGGCCGTGCCCTGGAACACCGTCTGCTCGGGCGAGAGCACGGTGACGCGCAGCGCCCCCGCGCCCGTGCCCGCAGCCGCCGCGGGGGCCGCCATCAGCCGCCCGCCTCGAGCTTGCGGGCCTTTTCGATCACGCCCTCGATGCCGCCCACCATGTAGAAGGCCTGCTCGGGAAGGTGGTCGAACTCGCCGTTCACCACGCGCTCGAACGACTCGATGGTGTCTTCCAGCTTCACGTACGCGCCCGGCGTGCCCGTGAACTGCTCGGCCACGTGGAAGGGCTGCGAAAGGAAGCGCTGGATGCGGCGGGCGCGGCCCACCGTGACCTTGTCCTCTTCCGACAGCTCGTCCATGCCCAGGATGGCGATGATCTCCTGCAGCTCCTTGTAGCGCTGAAGGATCCGCTGCACGCTCGTCGCCACGGCGTAGTGCCGCTGCCCGATGTACTGCGGGTCCACGATGCGCGACGTGGAGTCGAGCGGGTCCACCGCGGGGTAGATGCCGATTTCCGTGAGCGCGCGGCTGAGCACCGTCGTGGCGTCGAGGTGCGCGAACGCCGTCGCGGGCGCCGGGTCCGTCAGGTCGTCGGCGGGCACGTAGATGGCCTGCACCGAGGTGATGGAGCCGTCGCGCGTGGAGGTGATGCGCTCCTGCAGGCCGCCCATCTCCGTGGCCAGCGTGGGCTGGTAGCCCACGGCCGAGGGCATGCGGCCCAGCAGCGCCGACACCTCGGAGCCCGCCTGGGTGAAGCGGAAGATGTTGTCAACGAAGAAGAGCACGTCCTGCTTTTCCATGTCGCGGAAGTACTCCGCCACCGTCAGCCCGGCCAGGGCCACGCGAAGGCGCGCGCCCGGCGGCTCGTTCATCTGCCCGTAGACGAGGGCCACCGAGCTCTCGGCCAGGTTGTCGTCCTTGATCAGCTCCGCCTCGCGGAACTCCAGCCACAGGTCGGTGCCCTCGCGGGTGCGCTCGCCCACGCCGGCGAACACCGAGCGGCCGCCGTGCCCCATGGCGATGTTGTGGATGAGCTCCTGGATGACCACCGTCTTGCCCACGCCGGCGCCGCCGAAGAGGCCGATCTTGCCGCCCTTCACGTACGGGGTGAGCAGGTCCACCACCTTGATGCCCGTTTCAAGCACCTCGGTCTTGGCCTCGAGGTTCACGAACAGCGGGGCGTTGCGGTGGATGGGCCAGCGCTCGGCCGAGGCCGGGATCTCGCCGCGCTCGTCCACAGGCTCGCCCAGCACGTTCATGATGCGGCCCAGGGCGTTGGTGCCCACGGGGATGCTGATGCTGCCCCCGGTGTCGACCACGTCCATGCCGCGGACGACGCCGTCCGTGGCTTCCATGGCCACGGCGCGCACCTGGTTGCGCCCGATGTGCTGCTGCACCTCGAGGGTGATGTTCACCGCGGCGCGGCCGTCCGCCGCCGGGGCGCGGACCACCAGGGCGTTGTAGATCTCGGGAAGGTGGCCCGAGAACTCGGCGTCGATGACGGGGCCGATGACCTGGACCACGCGGCCCACCTGCTGGGTGGGCGCGGGCACTGTGGCCCGCTCGGGGGCAATCGCTGCCATGTATGCTTTCTCCTCGCTCGTGGGATCTCGCGTGTTATTCCAGCGCCGCCGCACCGCCGACGATCTCGGCGATTTCCTGCGTGATGGCCGCCTGCCGCACGCGGTTGTACGTCCGCGTGAGCGTTTCCAGGATGTCGCCCGCGTTGTCGGTGGCGTTCTTCATGGCCGTGCGGCGCGCGCCGTGCTCGGCGGCGGCCGTTTCCACCAGCGCGCGGTACACGCTGTTGCGCACGTACAGCGGCAGGATGCGCCCCAGGATCTCGTCGCCCGAGGGCTCCAGGATGTAGTCGGCGTCGCCGCCCTGCCCGCCCTCCGGCGGCGCCACCGGCAGAAGCTGCATGGTGGTGGGCGGCGTGCTGAGCGCCGAGTTGAACTTGGCGTACACCACGTACACCGCGTCCAGCTCGCCGGCGATGAACTGCTCCATCAGCCCGTCCACCAGCCGCTGCGCGTCGGCGGCGCCCGGGCGGTCGCTGATGTCGGCCGCCGCCGTGCGCAGGGTTTCGCCCTGGTAGCGGAAGAAGCCGATGCCCTTCTTCCCCGCCGCGTGAAGCTCGACCTCGGCACCCTCGGAGCGAAGGCGCGCCAGCAGGCCGCGGGTTTCGCGGATCAGGTTGGCGTTGAAGGCGCCCGCCAGGCCGCGGTTGCTCGTCAGCAGCAGCACGGCGGCGCGCCGCACCCGCTCCGGCTGGCGCAGCAGGGGGTAGCGGGCCGCCAGCTCCGGCGTCAGCAGCCGGCCGATGACCCCCGCCAGCCGCTCGGCGTAGGGCCGCGCCGCCTCGACGCGGTCCTGCGCGCGCTTCAGCTTGGACGTGGAAACCATCTCCATCGTCCGCGTGATCTTGCGCGTGTTCTGGACCGAGCGGATCCGGCCCTTCAGTTCTCTGGCCTTGGCCATGTTTCAGCGGTGAAAGAGTACCTCGTGCCTCGTGCCCAGTGCCAGGTGTCCGGACCGAAGCCCCTGGGCACCTGGCACTGGGTACCTGGTACTGCCGTTCCTCAGTACGACTGCCGGGCCGAAACGGCGTTCGCCTCGGGGCGCGACGCCATGCGCAGCTGCTCTTCCGACATGTGCCGGTCGGCGTCCGTTTCCGTGAGGATGGCGCTGTCGGCGTAGTTGTCGGTGCCCACCGGCGAGTGCGGGTCGGCGAACAGCTCGGCGTAGCGCTCCAGCGCCGCCTTCAGCGCCGTCTCGCCGTCCGCGGTCAGCTCGCGCGCCGTGCGGATGCCGTCCAGGATCTGCGGGTGCTGCGTGCGCAGGTACACGTGGAAGTCGCGCTCCCACGCCTTCACCTGCGGCAGGTCGACGTTGTCGAGGTAGCCGTTGGTCAGCGCGTAGATGATGGCGACCTGGTTCTCCACCGGCATCGGCTGGTACTGGCCCTGCTTGAGCACCTCGACCGAGCGGGCGCCGCGCGCCAGCTGGCGCTGCGTCACCGCGTCGAGCTCCGAGCCGAAGGCGGCGAACGCCTCGAGCTCACGGTACTGCGCCAGCTCGCCCTTGAGCTTGCCGGCCACCTTCTTCATGGCCTTGATCTGCGCCGCGCCGCCCACGCGCGACACCGAGATGCCCACGTTCACCGCCGGGCGCACGCCCGAGTAGAACAGGTTGCTTTCCAGGAAGATCTGGCCGTCCGTGATCGAGATCACGTTGGTCGGAATGTACGCCGACACGTCGCCGGCCTGCGTCTCGATGATGGGCAGCGCGGTCAGCGAGCCACCGCCCTCGGCGTCGCTCAGCTTGGCCGCGCGCTCCAGCAGGCGGCTGTGCAGGTAGAACACGTCGCCCGGGTACGCCTCGCGCCCCGGGGGGCGGCGCAGCACCAGCGACATCTGCCGGTACGCCACGGCCTGCTTGGAAAGGTCGTCGTACACGCAGAGGGTGGGCATGCCCTTGCCCTCTTCGTTCTTGGTGTACATGAAGTACTCGGCCAGCGCGGTGCCGGCGTACGGCGCGATGTACTGCATGGGCGCCGGGTCCGACGCCGTGGCCGCCACCACGATGGTGTACTCCATGGCGCCGGCGTTCGACAGGCGGCTGACCACGCCCGCCACCGTCGAGGCCTTCTGGCCGATGGCGACGTACACGCAGACGACGCCCTGGCCCTTCTGGTTGATGATGGTGTCGATGGCGATGGCCGTCTTGCCCGTGCCGCGGTCGCCGATGATCAGCTCGCGCTGGCCGCGCCCGATGGGGATCAGCGCGTCGATGGCCTTGACGCCCGTCTGCATGGGCTCGCCCACCGGCTTCCGCAGCACGATGCCGGGGGCCACGATGTCCACCTGGCGGCGGGTGACGCCCTTGATGGGGCCCTTGCCGTCGATCGGCTCGCCCAGCGGGTTCACCACGCGGCCCAGGAACTCGGGGCCCACGGGGATGTCGAGCACGCGGCCCGTGCGGCGTGCCTGGTCGCCCTCGTGAAGCTGCGTCCAGTCGCCCAGGATCACCGCGCCGATGTTGTCTTCTTCCAGGTTCAGCGCCAGCGCGGTCACCGATTCGCCCGACTCCGAGCTGGTGATCTCGAGCATCTCGCTGGCCATGGTGCCCATCAGGCCGTAGACGCGCGCGATGCCGTCCTTCACCTCGAGCACCGAGCCCACCTGCTCCGCCTGGAGCGCGTCCTCGTACTGCTCGATTTCGCCGAGCAGCACGTTCTTGATCTCGCTTGCGCGAAGCTGGGATTCGACCGTCGCCATCGTTGCTATCCTCGTTGAGCGGTCCGGCGTAAGCCGGAGCGGCCGTTAAGTCCTTCAGTCGTTTCTTGTTGCGTCCTGTAACCCGAACCCGTCCGTCCGTTCGCCGCGTGGGCGCCCGTCAGACGGCGGCCGGCGCCGCGCTGGGCGGCAGCTGGGCCGCCATCATCGCCCGGCGCAGCCGCGCGGCGCTGGACCGTACCGAGCCATCCAGGATCTCGTCACCCACCTGCACCACCATGCCGCCCAGCAGCTCGGGATCCACCGTGAAGGTGGGGATCACCGTGCGGCCCAGGCGAAGCGCGAGCGCGTTGCCGATCTCGGCCTGCAGGGCCTCGTCGGGAAAGTGGCTGATGGCCACCTGCACCCGCACCCGGCCCATGCGCTCGTCCACAAGGCCGCGGAAGGCCTCGGCGATCTCCGGCAGCAGCGTCTGGCGCCGCTTGTCGACCAGCACGCTCACGAAGCGCAGGAACAGCTCGGGGGCGCGGCCGGCCAGCGCGGCGCGCAGCGCCCGCTTCTTTTCGGCGGCCGGCACGCGGGGCGTTTCCAGGAACTGGCGCACGCGCGGGTCCGACTGCACCAGCCCGGCCACCTCGTCGAGCGCCGCCGCGAACTGGTCCATGGCGGCCGGGCCGCCGTTGCGGTCGGCCAGGTCCAGCAGCGTTTCGGCGTAGTTGCGGGCGATCAGCTCGGAGCGCACGGCTCAGGCCTCCGCGCGGGCGCCCACGCCGGCCAGGTACTCGCGCACCAGGCGGCGGTTGTCCTCGGCGTCCAGCGAGCGGCGCACCAGCTTTTCGGCGGCGCGGATGGCCAGGGCCACGGCCTCGCGGCGCACCGACTCCAGCGCGCCCTCGCGCTCGGCGGCGATGTCGCGGCGGGCGCGCTCCATCATCTCCTGCTGCTCGCGGCGCGAGGTGGCCAGCACCTCGGCGCGCATGGCCTCGCCCTGCAGGCGGGCCTCGTTGATGGCCTCGTGGGCCTTGGCGCGCGTTTCCTCCAGCAGACGCCGGTTCTCCTCGGCGGCGGCGGCGGCGGCGGCGCGGTCGCGCTCGGCGCCTTCCAGCAGCTCGCGGATGTGGGTCTCGCGCTGCTCCACCGCGCCCAGGATGGTGGGCCACGCGGTGCGCGACAGCACGGCCAGGACGATCCCGAAGATCAGGAAGGTCCAGATGATCAGTGCGACGTTGATGTCCAGCGGTCCGCCGCCCTCGGCGGCGTACAGCGGGGTCGCCTGGAGCAGTGCAAGGCCGGCGAGGGCCCACGGCTTGAGAGTCATGGCGTCTGCGAAGCGTTTCAGTCTGTCGAAATGCAAGGCGGGAGGGGAGGACGGGCCTCCCCTCCACACGGGCGTTCCAGCTTAGCCGAGCGCGTTGCCGACCGTGGTGTTGATCAGCAGGCAGACGATCAGCGCAAAGAAGGTGGCGCCTTCGATCAGCGCCGCCAGGATGATGCCGGCCGTCTGGATGTTGCCGGCGATCTCCGGCTGGCGGGCCATGCCCTCGGTGGCGCCGCGGCCGATGAGGCCGATGCCCAGCCCGGCGCCGATGATGGCGAGGCCGGCACCCAGGCCGGCGCCCATCAGGCCATTCGCGAGCGATCCGATTTCAGCCTGCATGTCAGTATCTCCGTAACGTGTGAGAATCAGTCGGTTCTGGGCCTCTGCTCGGCGGCGCGTGCCGCGGCGCCTGGTCGGCGCCTCCCCGGGCTGCCCCTGGTCCCGGGTACTGTACGACGGGGGTCGAGCCCTTCCCCGCCGGCATGAGATTCAGGCTCTCACGCGGGCCCAAGCTTTCTAGTGCCTAGTGCATAGTGCCTAGTGCCAACTTGGTACTTGGCACTCGGTACTTGGTACTTCCGTTACTCAGTGAGCGTGTCGCATCAGGCCGATGAACACGCTGCTCAGCACCACGAACACGTAGGCCTGCAGGAACGCCACGAACAGTTCCAGGAACATCAGCCCGGTGGCCATCACGAAGGGCCCGGCCATCAGCGCGCCGCCGAACATCAGCGCCATGCTGAACAGCGACAGCAGCACGATGTGGCCGGCCATCATGTTGGCCATCAGACGCACCGACAGCGCGAACGGCTTGGCGAACTTCCCCATCAGCTCCACCGGCGTCATGATCACGGCCATCACCGGCACCAGCGCCTTGGGCAGCCCGTGCGGAATGAAGACGATGGTCTGCAGGTAGCCCTTGGGCCCCAGCGTAATCATGCCCGTGACTTCGACCACCACGAAGGTGATCAGCGCCAGGCCGATGGTGACGGCGAAGTTGGCCGTGGCCGTGGCGCCGAACGGCAGCAGCCCCAACAGGTTGCAGAACAGGATGAAGAAGAACAGGGTGATCAGGAACCCCGCGAACTTTTCGCCCCCGTGCCCGATGTTGGGCATCACCACTTCCTGCCGGATGAACAGCGCCGCCGCCTCGATGGCGTTGTGCCGCTTCTTCGCGTGCCCGTGCCCCGCCTGCCGGCGCGCCGCGGCGCGGCCGGCCGGGATGAACACGGCCAGCATGATCAGGCCGGCGAGCACCATGAACACCACGTGGCGCGTGGGCGTCATGTCCAGCGGGCCCACCTGCCAGCTGTGCGCGGCGGGCAGGTGGATCTCGCCGAACGGCTGGAAGTCCAGCGTACGACCGTCCTGCACGTGGTGCATGGCGTCGAATTCGCCGTGCCCTCCGGCGGTCTCCCCATGCTCCCCCTCGGCCGCGGCGTGCCCCGGCCCGTCGCCGGTCGCCGCCTGGTGGACGGCCTCGGCGGCCTGGGGAGGCGTCGCGGACGGTACCTCCGGGCCCTCGATGGTGCCATGGCCCGCCTGCGCCACCGCGGGAGCGGCGGCGAAGAGCAGCGCGAGCAGGGCGGCGTTGAGCTTCATCCTTGCGTCGGGTTCGACGTGCGAGTCTTCAGGAACAGCGGCTCCATGATCGTCGTCAGCCAGAATACGCCAACGAGCGAGAACAGCGTCGCCGCGAGCGGCAGCCCGGCGGCCGGGACGATCACGAACGCCGCGAGGGCGAACATCGCCAGCCGCACCAGCAGCCCAAGCCCGTAGCCGTGCCACGCACGGCCCGGGTACAGCCAGACGAAAAAGGCCCAGAACACCGCCACCTGCACCAGCAGCGCCATGCCGGCACCGGCCAGCACCCCGTCGCGGTACGCCGGGGCCATCAGCACGCCGGCCACCGCCACGAGGGCGGCGAGCGCGAAGGCGATGGCGGAGTAGCGAAGTCCCAGCCTGGTCACTTTCGATCCATCGTTTCCCGGTCATTCTGCTTCGGCGCCACCACCAGCCTCCGGTACATGGACCAGAAGCCCGCCGCGCCGCCGATGAACGCACCCAGGATCAGCAGCCAGGGCGAGGTGTCCAGCCTGCGGTCGGCCCACATCCCCAGGAACAGGAAGAGCGCGACCGACGCGGCGAACCCCAGCCCCACCCCCGCCAGGTCGCCCGCCCCCGGACCCTTCCCATCCCGCGGATTCGCTGGCATCCAGGCCCTTTCGGCTGCTCCCGGGGGGTGTCGTCGGGGCCCAATATAGGAGCTTGTGAAATTTTTCGCAAGCACGAATGGCCGGGCTTGTGAAATTTTTCCCAAGGGCGGTCCGGCGCCTCGAAACGCTTGCTTGACGCCCCTGTCCGGTGGCGTCTATTTTGCCGTCGGAAGCACGCCGCCGGGCACGTTCTCCCGCGGCCCGGCGCACCGTCCGCGCCTTCACGGTCCCGTACCCGACCCCCGATGCCCGCCGTCCTGCTGATCGCCCTTGCCCTGGCGCTGGCCGCCTGCACCCCGCCGTCCGCCGAGGTTCCCGGGCCGCTCCCCGGCGCCGGGGATGCCGCGTCGCCCCTGATCGCCTCGCTGAGCGTGCAGCCCGGGGCGGACAGCGTGCGGCTGACCCTGCAGGTGACCAACGCGGGCACCACGCCGGTGACGCTGTCGTTCAGCTCCGGGCAATCGTACGAATTCGCCGTGCGCGGCGGGGGCACGACCCTGTGGACGTGGTCCGCCGACCGCACCTTCCTGCAGGCGCTGCGCTCCGAGACCCTGGCCGCGGGCGAGACGCGCACGTTTTCGGAAAGCTGGACGCCGCCCCGCGGCACCAGCGGCCCGCTGACCGCCGTGGCCACGCTGACCTCCACCAGCCACCGGGTGGAGCGCACGGCCGAGTTCCGGCTGCCGTGAGCGGGGCCGCGCGCCCGCGCACGTTCCATTCCCCCGCCGACGGCAACGCGCCGGATTCCGGGGCCGTGTTCCCGTTCCCCTCCGCCGCAGACGTTTTCGCTGCGGCGGGGCGGATTCGCGGGTTCGTGCGCCGCACGCCGCTGGAGCGCTCGGCGTGGCTGTCCGGAATCGCGCGGACGGACGTTCACCTGAAGCTCGAGAACCTGCAGCGGACGGGATCATTCAAGCTGCGCGGCGCGTACAACGCCATCGCCTCGCTCCCGCCCGCGCGGCGCGCGCGCGGGCTGGTCACCGCCTCGGCCGGCAATCACGGGCAGGGCGTGGCGCTGGCCGCGTCGCTCATCGGCATCCGCCCCGTCGTCTTCGTCCCCGCCGCCGCGCCCGAGACCAAGAAGCGGCGCATCGCCCGCTTCGGCGCCGACCTGCGCGAGGTGGAGGGCGGCTGGGACGAGACGGCCGCCGCGGCCGAGGAGCACGCGGCCGCCACCGGCGCCTGGTACGTGCACGCGTTCAGCGACCCCGCCGTGGTGGCGGGACAGGGCACCGTGGGGCTGGAGATCGTCGAAGACCTCCCCGGGGTGAAGACGATCATCGTCCCGGTCGGCGGCGGCGGGATGATCGGCGGCGTGGGGGTCTTCGCCCGTGCCGTCGGCGGAATCCGCGTGGTCGGCGTGCAGACGGACGAGACCACGGGAATGCACGCCTCGCTCGCCGCCGGGTCACTCGCCTCCCCCGCGTACGGGCCGACTCTCTGCGAGGGGCTTTCGGGCGACGTGGACGAGCGCAGCCTGGCCCTGGCGCGCGAGGTGGTCGACGACCTGGTGCTCGTCTCCGAGGCGTCGGTGCGCCGCGCCGTCCGCGCCCTGTACGTGGAAGAAGGGCTGGTGGCCGAGGGAAGCGCCGCGGTGGCCGCCGCCGCGCTGATGGAGGGCGCCGTCCCCGGGCTGGAGGGCCCCGTGGCCCTGGTGCTCACGGGCGGCAACCTCGACGCGCGGCGCCTGGCCGAGATCCTTTCCGACGACTCCTGATGGCCATCATCCTTCCCTTCGCCGGGATCTTTCCGCGCATCCACCCGACCGCCTTCGTGGCCCCCAACGCCACGGTGATCGGCAACGTCACCATTGGCGAAGAGGCCAGCGTGTGGTTCGGCGCGGTGATCCGCGGCGACGAGCCGGAGTTCGAGATCCGCGTGGGCGCGCGCACCAGCGTCCAGGACAACGTGGTCCTCCACGTCAGCCGGCAGGGCCCCACGCTGATCGGCGACGACGTCACCATCGGCCACGGGGCCGTCCTGGAAAGCTGCACGGTAGGCCGCGGCGCGCTGATCGGGATGAACGCCGTGGTGCTTCAGCGAGCCACGGTGGGCGACGAGGCGCTGATCGCGGCGGGCGCCGTGGTTTCCGCGGGCGGCACCATCCCCCCGCGCACCATGGCGGCGGGCTCGCCGGCGGTGGTGAAGAAGGAGCTGGAGGGGGCGTCGCTGCGGTGGGTGAGCAGCAGCGCCGCGCACTACGTGGAGCTGTCGCGCGGCTACCTGGCCGCGGGCGTGGGGCGGGTGCACCAGGCCGGGGAGACGGGAGAGAGCGGATGAGCGAGTTCAGGGCCCGCGACGAGGAACGAACGAGCGACAACCGGGGCTATGCCCGGCCCGCCGCCGCTGGGGCCGGTCCGTCCGGGGCACCGGTGGTGGACCCAGCCGGGGGCGCGGAGCGGATGGAGGCGCTGCTGCGCGACCTCTGCTCGCTGCCCGGGCCCACCGGCCAGGAAGAGGCGGTGACGGCGTGGGTGCGCCGCGAGTGGGAGGGCCGCGGCGAGGTGACGGCCACCCCCGTGGGCAACCTGCTCCTGCGCATTCCCGGCCCCGGCCCGCGCGTGCTGCTGGCCGCCCACGCCGACGAGCTGTCGCTGATCGTCCGCTCGGTGACGGCCGACGGCTTCCTTCGCGTGCTTCCGGGCGAGCGCGACACCTTCTCCTTTCCGTACTTCATCGGCCAGCGCTTCCAGCTGCTGGCGGACCACGGCCCCGTCACCGGCATCCTGGCGACGACCACGGGCCACGCGATGACGCCCGAGCAGCGCGAACGCACCGCAATGGGGTGGGACGACCTGTTCGTGGACGTGGGGATGACCGCCGCCGAGGTGGCCGAGGCCGGCATTCACGTCGGCACGCGGATGGTGTGGGACCCCGGGATCCAGAAGGTGGGCCGGCTGCTGGTGGGCAAGGCGATGGACGACCGGCTGGGAGTGGCCGTGCTGGTGGAGCTTTCGCGCCGGCTGGCGGAACGGGCGCCCCGCTTCGACGTGACGTTCGCGCTGACCGTGCAGGAAGAGATCGGGATGATCGGGGCCAGCAGCGTGGCGCGCGACGGGCGGGCGTTCGACATCGGCTTCATCATCGACAACGGGCTGGCCGGCGACATCCCCACGGTGCAGGACGAGCACGTTCCCGTTCGCCTGGGCGGGGGACCGGCGCTGGTGCACCGCGACTCGTCCGTCCACTACTCGCGCCGGCTGATCGCCCGGATGCACGCGGTGGCGGAATCGCACGGCATCCCCGTGCAGGACGTGGTGCTCTACCACTACTCGTCCGACGGCGCGCACCTGGTGCGGCAGGGGATGGAGACGCTGCTGGTGGCGCCGCCCATCCGCTACTCGCACTCGCCGTTCGAGGCCGTGGACCCACGCGACGTGGAGCACGCCGTCCGCCTGCTCGAGGCCTTTTTGACGGAGGCCGCGCCGGAGTGAGGGACGTGCGCACCGCCGACGTGGTGATCGTCGGCGGGGGAGTGATCGGGTGCGCCATCGCCCGCCGCGCGGCTCGCGGCGGGCTTTCCGTCGTCGTCGTGGAGCGCGCCACGCCGGGGATGGAGGCCTCGTGGGCCGCCGCGGGCATGCTCTCGCCACTTGCCGAGGCGAACGGGCCGGGGCCCTTTTTGGACCTGCTGGTGCGTGCCCGCGAGATGTACCCGGCCTACGCCAGTGCCCTGCGCGAGGAGACGGGCGTGGACGTGAGCTACGCGGACGCGGGGACGCTGTTCGTGGCGCTGCGGGAGGAGGATGACGACGAGTTGTGCGCGCGCTGGCGGTGGCAGTCCGCCGCGGGTCTGTCGGTCGAGCGGCTCTCCGCCTACGAGGCGCGTGAGGCGGAGCCCGCCCTGTCCCCCGCGGTGCGGATGGCGCTTCGCTTTCCCGGCGACCACCAGGTGGACAACCGCGCGCTGGGTCCGGCGCTGTGGGCCGCCTCGGCCCGGGCCGGCGCCCGCTTTCAGCTGGGCGCCCAGGCCGTGCGCCTGTTGCGGGAGGGCGATCGCGCCGCGGGGGTGGAGCTGGCGGGCGGCGAGCGCATCCACGCGGGCGCCGTCGTTCTCGCGGGTGGCGCCTGGGCGGGGATGATGGAGGGGCTTCCCCGCCCCGTCCCGGTGGAGCCGGTTCACGGGCAGCTGCTGGCGCTGGAGGCGGTGCCCCCCATGTTCCGCCACGTGGTGGACTCGCCGCGCTGCTATCTCGTCCCGCGCGCCGCGGGGCGGGTGATCGCGGGGGCGACGGTGGAGAGCACCGGGTATCGCAAGGCGGTGACGCCCTGGGGCGTGCGCCGGCTGATCGACGGCGCGGTGGAGATCGCCCCGGCGCTGGAGCATGCGCCGCTCGCCGAGACCTGGTCCGGCCTGCGCCCCGGCACCCCGGACGGGTTCCCCATCCTCGGGCCGGATCCGGAGGTCGCGGGCCTGGTGTACGCGACCGGCCACTTCCGGAACGGCATTCTCCTGGCTCCGTTGACGGGGGAGATGGTGGGCGGGCTCTTGTGTGGGGAGCCGTGGGGGGCGGAGATGGAGCCGTTCGCGATCGAAAGATTCAGCGAGGAATAACGGCGACTTGGCGGCCCCAGGCCTCCTCGGGCGAATGAATTCGCTGCAACGACTACACGAAGTCCGCCTTCGCGGACTGGCTTGCTCGGGGCACTCCGCGGCTCTGGTGAGCGCCCGGGGACGCGGATGAACCCGCCGCAACGACTGCGGAAAGCCTCACAAACTTCGTGAGGCTTCATCCGACCTAGAGATCGATCCTGGGCGCGCCACATGGATCGGGCTACACGGAGGCAGGCCAGTCCACGCAGGTGGACTTCGTGTGTTTGTTGCAGCGACTTCAGTCGCCCGGGAGGGGGCCAGGCCGAAACTCCGCACCACGCCTTGGCGAACCCCGCTGCTCCCGTTAGCATGTGTGTCACTTGGCGCCGGGCACACGCCTTTTCATCCGCTGATTCTTCCCATGCCGCACCGCTTCCGCACCCTTTTTCAGTACACCGCGGACGCCGTTTGCCTGGCGGATGCCGACGGCGCCATCGTCGAGGTGAACCCGGCCGCCACGGTGCGCTTCGGGCTGACCGCGGACGGCACCGCGCACCTGCGGGATCTGCTGGCGGACCCGGCCGAGTGGGCCGCCGTTGCCGACGACCTGATGCGTGGCGAAGACGTGGTGGCGCGGACCGTCCGCGTTCGCGCGGCGGCGGGCGAGCCCGACCTCGCGTCGCTCACCTGCGTGCAGATGCGCACCGGGCAGGGCGGGCAGATCCAGGCCATCATCCACCGCGGCGACCACCCCGCGCTCGACGCGCTCGACGAGCTGTACGACGAGCAGACGGGGCTGCCCAACCGCGAAGCGTTCGTCGCCCAGCTCACCCGCGCGCTCTCGGGACGGCCGGGACGCGCCGTGCACCAGATCGCCGTCATCCACGTGGACCTGAACCGGTTCCAGCGCATCAACGAAACGCTGGGCCACGAAACGGGCGACACGGTGCTTTCGATGACCGCGCAGCGGCTGGATGCGTGCATCCGCCCGGGCGACGTGGTGGCCCGGGCCCGCGGCGACGACTTCCTGGTGCTGCTGAACGGGGTGAGCGGCGAGCACGAGGTGGTGCGCGTGGCCGAGCGGATCGCGCGGGCACTGACGGGGGGCTACGGCGTGGCCGGGCACGAGGTGTTCTGCGGCTCCGACGTGGGCGTGGCCCTGGGCGAGCCCGGTACGGCCACCCCCGAGGGGATGCTGCGCGCCGCCGAAGCCGCCATGTCGCGCGCGCGCCACTCGGGACGGGTGCAGGTGTTTCGCCCGGAGATGCACACCGAAACGATCTCGGCGCTGCGCCTGGACGCCGAGCTGCGCCACGCCATCGAGCGCGACGAATTCCGCGTGTTCTACCAGCCCATCGTGGGGTTGGCGGACGGGCGGGTGCACGGCTTCGAGGCCCTGGTGCGCTGGCAGCACCCCGAACGTGGCCTGGTGCCCCCCGCCGAGTTCATTCCCGTGGCCGAGGAAACGGGGCTGATCCTGCCCATCGGCGGCTGGGTGCTGGAGCAGGCGGCGGGGCAGCTTCGCGAGTGGCAGGCGCGGTACCCGTCGCACTCCATCGCCATGGGCATCAACCTGTCGGTGCGGCAGTTCCGGCCCTCGCTGGTGGACCAGGTTCGCGCCGTCCTGGACCGCAGCGGGGTAGACGCCGCCGGGCTGAAGCTGGAGGTGACCGAGAGCGTGGTGATGGGGAACGCGCAGGACACCATTTCGGTGCTCCACGACCTCAAGGCGCTGGGCGTGAAGCTGCAGGTGGACGACTTCGGCACGGGCTACTCGTCGCTCTCGTACCTGCACCAGCTGCCGCTGGACATCCTGAAGATCGACCGCTCATTCATCGTGGCGATGGCGCTCGGCAACAAGCACATGTCCATCGTGCGCGCCATCATCGCGCTGGCCAACACGCTGGGGCTGGAAACGACGGCCGAGGGGGTCGACGATGTCGCCCAGGCGCAGCAGCTGCGGGAAATGGGAGCTACCTACGGCCAGGGATACCTGTGGAGCCGCCCCGTCCCAGCGGACCAGGCCGAGGCGCTGATCACCTCTCCCCCGCACATCGGCTAGCGTTTTCTTCCCACCCGACAAATCCGAGCGCCACCCGCGGATGCCATTCGCGAGGTGGCGTGTTTAGTTTGTACACTTTTCGCAGCGTTCCGCGTTATATTGGACGCAAGCGATGGACAGCTGAACACACCGGCGGAACGCATCCCCATGGCTGATAGCATCAAACGCAGGTTTCCGATCTCCGCCGCTACGTTGAGGGAGCTTGCACGCTTCTATCTCTTCAGCGTCTGCGTAGCTCTCGTGCCGATCCTGTTCCGCTGTATGCCGTCGCCCACCGGACAACCGACGCGCACGCTCGCCGACGCCGTCGCGCACGGCGAGTTGCTGCTGGTAGGGGTTGGGGCCGCGGCGACCGCCTTGGGTGGGATGCTTGGCACGGGAAAACCGCACGATCTCCGGCATCTTGTTGCAGGCGGAATGTGCAACCTGACCGTGATTGTCGCGTCCCTGTACTTCGCGGGAATTCCCGCCGCGAGCCCGATCGATTCGGGTGCCGTGTTGGACGTTTCGGGGATGCTGTTCACGTGCTCCATGCTCGCGAGCACCTACACGATCACCCTACCAAGCGAGGTTGCCGAATGAACATCCACTTGGCCGCGCTTTACGGAGGCCTGGCTTCAGGCGTCTTGATGATGGCGCACTTCGCGGTGTACCGGCGACAGCAGTTCGGCGTGCAGGGCGCGGACGGACCGCGTGACCTCCGTCCCGTGCTGATCATGGATGCCATAGCACTGGCATCTGCGATCCTCATAAGCGTGATGCTTCACCGGGCACTAATAACAGTGGCGCCGGGCAACCCTCGGTGGGCGCTGGAGGGCGCGCGCTACCTCGGCCTGGGGCTGGTCGGCGTGGCGATCGTGCTCGCGGTCGTCGATACCCTCAGCATCTGGCGCAGCTCCCGGGGCGAATAGCCGTCAGTTCGCGGGCGCGGCCTCGACTGTTGGCTGCCGGTCGAATCGGAGCGACCGCGCGTACACCTTACCCTCAATCCGGTCGCTCCGCTGACCTGCACGAGAGGTGCACGATGTTCTTGCACGTCAACTCAGTGGAACCGCTCGAAGGGTACTCACTGCGGCTGGAGTTCAGCGACGGCTCCGTCCGCGATGTGGATCTCTCCGAAGAATTGTACGGTGAGGTGTTCGAGCCCCTTCGCGACGCGGATATCTTCAGGAAAGTCGCCGTCAACGAAGAGACAGGGACCATCGAATGGCTGAACGGGGCTGACTTCGCCCCGGAGTTCCTGTACGAGAGCGGAAGCCCGGCGCGCCAGCCCGCCTGAGCGGCTACGCTGAGACCGTCCCCTCGTCCAGCTGGCGGCCGCGCCACTCGGGGAGCATGAGCGCGCCGATGATCGCGACGCCGAAGAACCCGGCGAAGGTGCCGAAGACCGCCCATGAGCCGCCCGCCGCCATCAGCGGGGGCACCGCCAGCGGGGCCAGGATGCTGGCGATGCGCCCGAATCCCGCCGCCCACCCGGCGCCGGTCGCGCGCACTTCCGTCGGGTAGACCTCGGGGGTGGCGGCGTAGACGGCGCCCCACGCGCCCAGGTTGAAGAATGAAAGCAGGCACCCCGCGATCAGCACGGCGTTGCGCGATTCGGCGCCCGCGAACAGCAGGGCGGCCAATGCCGAGCCGGCCAGGAACGTGGCCAGGGTGGGGCGCCGTCCCCACTTTTCGATCAGGTAGGCGGACACCGCGTAGCCCGGCAGCTGCGCCAGCGTGATGATCAGCGTGAACTCGAACGACCTGACCAGCGAGAAGCCGCGCTCCATCAGCAGCGTGGGCAGCCAGATGAAGGCGCCGTAGTACGCGAAGTTGATCCCGAACCACACCAGCCACAGCGCGAGCGTCCGCCGCGCCAGCGCGCCACGCCACAGCTCGCCCAGCCCCACGGTGCGCGCGGGCTTCGCCGCGGGAGCGGGGGCCTCGACCGCGGGGGAGGATACGCCCGCGGCGGATTCGAAGCGGCGGACCACCTCCTCGGCCTCGGCGGCGCGGCCCTTGGACTCCAGGAAGCGGACAGACTCGGGAAGCGCGCGGCGGACGACGCCCGAATAGAGCGCGGGAAGAGCGCCCAGCGCGAACGCCCAGCGCCAGCCGTTCTCCGACCGGGGGATGACGTAGGTGCCGATCAGCGCGGCGAGTATCCACCCGAAGGCCCAGAACGCCTCCAGCAGCACCACGATGCGCCCGCGGATGCGCGCCGGGGCGAACTCGCTGACCAGCGTGGAGGCCACCGGCAGCTCGGCGCCCAAGCCGAAGCCGATCAGGAATCGAAAGACGAGCAGCGACGCCACCGACCACGAGAACGCCGCCGCGCCCGTCGCCACGCCGTAGATCAGCAGCGTGGCCGCGAACACGGTGCGGCGGCCCACGCGGTCGGCGACACTGCCGCCCAGGGTGGCGCCCAGCGCCATGCCGATGAAGCCCACGGCCCCGATCCACGCCAGCGTGCCGCTGCCCAGCCCCCACTGCGTGGCGAGCGCGGCCATGACGAACGAGATCAGCCCCACGTCCATGGCATCCATCGCCCAGCCGGCCCCGGCGACGAGAAGCAGGCGGCGGTGGATGGGCGTGAACGGCAGGCGGTCGAGCCGGTCGGCGCGGGAAAGGGCGGCCATGGGTCCGTGGTCTGGTGAAACAGCGCTACGGTGTGCCAGATTCTATCTTCAGGCCACCGCCTGCGCCAACCTCATCCGCCAGCGAGCGAACGGAATGCCCCGCGCCCCGGAACCCGGCTTCGAAGACCGAGTCCGCGAAAGCTTCACCCGCCAGCGGCTGATGGAAACGCTGGGCGCGCGGCTGGTTCGCGTGGGCGCGGGCGAGGTGGACGTGGAGCTGGACGTTCGCGACGAGGTGGGCCAGCAGCACGGCTTCGTGCACGCGGGCGCGCTGGCGTCCATCCTCGACAGCGCCGCCGGATTCGCCGCCTACACGCTGATGCCGGCCGATGCGGGCGTGCTGAGCGTGGAGTTCAAGGTGAACCTGCTGGCGCCGGCGCGCGGCGAGGTGATCGTCGCCCGTGGGCGGGTGGTGCGCGCCGGGCGCACGATCAGCGTGGTGACGGCGGACGCGTTCGGCGTCGAGGGCGGACGCGAGACGCACGTCGCCACGTTCACGGGCACCATGATGACCATCCAGGGCCGGCCAGGCGTCGCGGGCTGACCGGCCGCCGTCGATCATCCACCCCTCCATCCAGAGTCCCAGATGCGCATCTTCTCGTTCGTCCCCCTCGCGCTGGCCGCACTGGCGGCCTGCTCCACGGCGTCCGGGACCGCGGCGTCCGCCGCTCCGTCCGCCGCCGTAGCCGACTCGCAGGTAATCATCCTGGTGCGGCACGCGGAAAAGGCGGTCATCGCGGGTGAAGCCGATCCGCCCCTCAGCGCGGCGGGCGAGCAGCGGGCGCGTACCCTGGGAAGCCTGCTGCGGACCTGGGAACTGGGGCCAGAGCCGGCGGCGCACAGCCCGGAGTTCATCCTGCGCAACCGCGGGATCGACAAGATCATCGTCACGCAGTACCGGCGAACGCAGGCCACCGCCGCCCCCCTCGCGCAGCTGCTGCGGATCGTTCCCGACACGTTCACCACGCGTGCACCGGATCACCCGGCCGCCGTTGCCGCCGCGGCGCGGGCACACCGGGGCAAGGCGGTGGTGGTGGTGGGCCACAGCAACTCCGTCCCGGCGATCATCACCGCGCTAGGCGCGGGGCCGATGACGGACCTGTGCGAGGCGGAGTACTCCCACCTGTTCATCGTGGTGCTCAAGGACGGCGCGGCGCCGCGCCTGGAGCGGCGCACCTACGGCGAACCCGATCCTCCCGGCGCGTCGAACTGCCCGCGGTAGCGCCTCAGCGGCCCTGGACGATGTCGCCGCTGTCCACCTGGCCGTTCGGGGCGGGCACCCATCCCGCCCCGCGCCGCACCCGCGCGCCGGGAAAGTACGACGGCAGCCCTTCGCCCCCGTGCTGCACGCCGGTGACGAGCTGGTAGTGCAGGTGCGGGAAGAGCGAGCTTCCCGACGACCCCACCGCGGCGACTACCTGCCCCTGCGCTACCGCGTCTCCCACACGCACCGCGACGGAGCCCTGGCGCAGGTGAGCGAGCACGCTCATCTCGCCGCCGCCGTGGTCGATCACCACCGCGTTGCCGTACGCCACCAGCTCGTCGGCACAGAGCCTGGAGAGGTCGAACTGGCCGTCGTCGGCGCTGCCGTCCATGGCCGCGATCACGCGTCCGGCGGCCGGGGCGCGGACCGGCTGGCCGTACCCGTACCACTGCTCGTGCGACGAGCCGTCTCCGGCGTGCGTGCTGTCCGCCGCGCCGAGCACCACGAAGTCGTATGCGTAGCGGCTGGCGTTGCTCGTGAAGCAGTGGGAGGCCAGCATGGGGTGCGTCCAGTTCCATCGCCGGTGGTGCGAGTAGAAGTCGTGGCCGTCCCACACCAGCACCCGCCCGTCCACGGGCATCTGCAGCGCCGTGCGGTTGGCGTACGGCTCGGGCGCAACGGTGGCGTGAACGACGACGGGCGCGGCCTGCCCCTCGCCACCCCGTGCACGGAACTCGAGCTCGTATCGCAGGGTGGCGAGCTCCACCTCGCGCGGAAACTCGGCGAATGGATTGAAGATCATCCCCGTGGCGCCGGGGGCGAGCAGGCGGTCCGGAAGCAGGGTGAGCGCGCTGGGGCTGGGGCCGTTCTGGTTTACCAGCTTGCGCACTTGCAGCCCGCCTGCGCGGTCGTAGACGGACACCTCCACGCGCACGACTTCCAGCGAATCGGCCCCGCGGTTCTGGACGACGAAGTCGAAGTTCAGGTACTGTGACGCGCCCTTCTCGATGAACACGCGGCCGGGTGCCACGGTGACGCCAACCGCAGGTGTGTCGGCGGGCGCGGGGGCGGGGGCCAGGGTGATCGCGAGCAGAAGAGAGAGCATCGGCTGTTTCCGGGGCTGCGGTGTACAGGGTCTTGTGCGCCCGCCGCCGTACGGCGGCGGCGCACGCAGGTTTCAGCGGATGGCGATCATCCGCGATCTGGAGCGAGCATAGGGAGTGATCGATGGCGGATACGGGACGCGAAGTGGCCACGCTGGGCGGGGGCTGCTTCTGGTGCACGGAAGCGGTGTTCGTGGACCTGCGCGGGGTGGACCGCGTGGTGTCGGGATACATGGGTGGGCCGATGCCGAACCCTTCCTACGAGCAGGTGTGCTCGGGACGCACGGGGCACGCCGAGGTGGTGCAGGTGACGTTCGACCCGGCGGAGATCCCGTTCCGTGAGATCCTGGAGATCTTCTTCACCACCCACGATCCCACCACCCTCAACCGCCAGGGTGGAGACGAGGGGACGCAGTACCGCTCGGTGGTCTTCTATCACGACGACGAGCAGCGGCGCGTGGCCGAAGAGGTGATCCGCGAGTTGACGGAGCGGCGGCTGTACGACGATCCCATCGTCACCGAGGTGAGCCCCGCATCCGAGTTCTACCGGGCGGAGAGCTATCACCAGGACTACTACGCGCGGAACCCCTACCAGGGATACTGCCAGGTGGTGATCGCGCCCAAGGTGAGCAAATTCCGCAAGGCATACACGTCGCGCCTCAAGCGCTGACGACGGCGGCCGGTCCGGATTTGCCGGACCGGCCACCCCCACCCGTCACAAACCGCACGGCTCGGGCGTAGACACGTGCGTCCCATCCGCCGGAACCCTCAACGTACGCACCGATGTCCATCCTCCGCCCTTCGCGCCTGCTCCTGGCCTTGGCGCTGGCATGCGCCGCGGCTCCGTCCGCCGCCCAGCAGCCGGGGGAGTCGCGGCCGGAAGTCGGCGTGATGCCCTATTTCGGCACGGCGTTCCTGGTCGCCATGCAGGCAGGCGTGCAGATTCAGGTGCGCCCCTCGGCCAACAGCGAGTGGACCTTCTTCGCCGACTACAACCGCTGGCTGTGGGGGCTCATCTGCGTGGCCTACGTGGGCGCGGACGAGAACGGGGACACGTACTTCGATGACGGCCGTTGCGGTGAAGAGGGCAACGCCATGCACATGGGCGTGATGCGCACATTCAACCACGCGGGGACCTGGCAGCCCTACGTGTCCGCGGGGGCGGGGCTTTCGGAGGTGGTGACGAAGGCCAGGGATGATCGTCCGTCATTCGTGCTGGAGAGCGGTGTGGACATTGGCGGCCAGAAGATGCTGAACGGCCGCTTGGGCGTTCGCTACCAGACCCGCCCCGGCGCGGGCGGCGGCGCACTGCCCGCCGACTTCATCGGGCCGGTGATGGCGCTCCGGCTGACGTTCTAGGTCGAGGGACAGCGAACAGGGAATAGGTCCGGCAAGCAGACCGATTCAGCCTCCCATCGAACACGAAGCCCCGCACCATACCTGGCGAGGGGCTTCGTGTTGTCCTACTTCTTCGGTCCCGGCTTCGGCGCCGGGGGATTGTTGCCTCGGCCGCCGCCGGACGGGTTGCCGGTGGTGGCCGGACCGTTCGGCGGGCGCGGCTTGTCGGTTGCCATGGCGGAGCTCTCCTGTCCATCCCTCTCGATCGTGGCAGCGGACGCTGGAGGGGGAGCCCACCGTCCGCAGGCGCTCGGTGGCACCGGCGCGCCAATCCATACGACAGGTGAACGCGCAAGTTTCATCCACCCAACAGGATACCGGGTCGAGCACAAAACGGAGGGGGCGCGGGGATCATCCTCCCGTGCCCCCCCCCCGTGTCCTCCGTGCCCTCCGTGTGAGACCCGTCAGTTGTCTTCGATCCTCACCCGATCGGAGCTTCCGCGGCCGAACGTCTCGGGGCTGTACATCTCTTCCGCGCGCGGCGGCGGCACGATGAACTCGCCGAGCGTGGTGGCGCGCGCCACGTAGGAATAGGTGTGCACGCCGGCGTTCAGGTGCGTGGTGAACGCCTCGGCGCGGTCGTCGCGCAGGTTCTGGTGCTGGAACCACGGCCCCCACCACCAGCCGCGGTGCGAAACGGTCCAGGGCGCCTGGTCCGGCGTGTCGGCCGGCGGCACCACCTCGGCGCCGCGCAGGGCCGTGTTCACGGGCTCGAACCCGGCGGGCAGCGGATCCACCAGCGCCACGTGCACCCGGCGGCTGGGCGTCACCATCGTCACCGTCACCCGCACCCGCGCACCCGGCCTGATCCGCCACACGCCGTCCTCCCCGCGCACCACATCCGACGGATCGTCGATGGCCTCGTAGGTGCGCTCCACCGAGAACCCGCGGTCCAGCGACGGCAGATCCAGCCCGCGCGGCGCGTACCGCAGCCCCGCGCGGTAGTACACGCGCCCCGCGCCTTCCTTGCCGACGGTCACCGACTCGGGATTCAGCTCCACCAGGGCGTCGATGGGCACCGTCAGCTGGTGGCGGTCGGCGTTGCGGCCGGCGAACGCGTGCTCGCCGGCAAAGCGCTCGCCCAGCCACACGCGGGCGACGAAATCGGGGGTCTGCGCCTCGTACTCGCGGAAGTAGCGGTCCAGCGCCAGCAGCACCCACGCGTTCTCCTGCGTGTTGCTCCACCGGCCCGCGCGCCGCCCGCCCAGCAGCCCGCGCACCGTCTTGGCCACCAGCGGGTTGCGGGGCTCCGTCCGAAGCAGCGCCTCGAGCACCACGGCGTCCGTGCGGCGGCTGCTGTGAAGGAGCAGGTACTCGCCCTGTTCGTAGGTGTTGGCGAAGGTGGCGGTGGAGGCCGTCTCCGTCGCGCGGTTGTTGACGATGCGCAGCAGCTCGTCACGCGTTTCCTGCGTTCCCCCCTGCCCCGCAGACGCGGCGAGCAGCCATCCCACCACCTCCAGCGGAAGCCGGCCGGCCTCGGCCTCGCGCAGGAGCGCCGTCACCTCGCCGCCCACGCGCTCCCCCGCCAGCGAGCGGACATAGAGCGCATACGCACGGATCGCGCGGCGGGACGGCTCCGGGTACCAGGCCGGCATACGCTCCCGTACCGTGCGCGTGTACTGCAGGGCCCGCTGAAGCATGTCGTCGGGCACCGGGTAGCCCCGCTCGCGCATGCGAACCAGCGCGTGCGTCACGTGCACGCTCACGTACGGCCACGACTCGCGGTCGCCGCGCCAGAAGTCCCAGCCGCCATCGTGGTTCTGCATCCTGCGGAGCGCCTGGATGTCGCGCGCCACCGAGTCCGCCAGCGCCTGCGCAGGCGGCAGCCCCTCGGCGCGGAACTCGGTGAGCACGTCGCGCAGCGCGGCCACGGCCAGCAGCCGCGAGGCGATCTGCTCCGAGCCATGGTACGGGTACTTGACCAGGTACAGGAACGCGTCCGTCAGCTCGTGCAGCGCCGTGGACGAGGTGCTCACCTCCAGTCCGCCAAAGCCGGGAAGCACGTCGTTCTCGTCGATCTGCAGCGGCAGCGTGGCCGCGCCCTCGGTGAAGTTGCCGTACGTGGCGAACGCCTCGGCCGTAGCCGGCGTGTAGACGGGCAGGGTGACGAACGCCGCGTCGGAGCGGGCGCCGGAGACGGCCGCCACCTGCACGTGCGCCGTCCCCGCGCGCACCGCCTCGCCCGGAATGCGCACCTCCACGCGGTCGTTTGCCGGCACCGTCACCCGGCGCCCTGGCTCGGCGAACGCGATGCCCTCCGCGCGGGCGGCCACGTCCACGGTCATCGGCTCCCCCGTCTGGTTCTGGATGACGACGGTGAAGTCGAAGCGGTCGCCGAAGTTCAGGAACCGCGGCGCCGACGGGCGCACCATCAGCGGCTGGCGGACGGTAAGGGACGACTCGCCCGCCCCGAACCGCGCCAGCCCCTGTGCCGCGACGGCCATCACACGGTAGCGCGTGAGGCTGCTGGGCAGGGTGAACGGAACCGTCGCCCGTCCCTCCGCGTCCGTCCGCACCACCGGCGTCCACACCGCCAGCGGGTTGAAGTTGGTGCGGACGGCGATGGCGGGCTGCGGCTCCTCCGGAGGGGGCGCCGACACCGGGGCGGGCATGGGCGGCGCCGGGGGAGCGGTGGACGACGCGCGGCCTACCACGCCGCCCATCCTGCCCTGCAGCACCACGCCGTCCGCCGCGCCGAACCCGGTGACGGTGATGCTCTCCAACTGCACCTCGTCCGCCCGCATCACGATGTCCACCTGCACCGGGTCCGGACCCACCACCACGTCGCGCGACGCGGAGCCCAGCCCGATCCTGGCTGCGGTGAGGGTCCGCGGGCCGGACGGCACGCCGGTCAGCCGGAACGCGCCGGCCGCGTCCGTCGCCACCCGCAGGTCCGTTCCCTCTACGGTGACCATCGCGCCCGCGACCGGCTGCCCCGCGGTGTCGCGCACCCGGCCGCTGACCACCCCCACGCCCGAGCCGCGCTTCAGCACGGAGGGGTGCAGCCAGGCGTCCGTCGTGCCCGGACCGGACGCCGGATGGAACAGCTCCAGCGGGTCGCTGAAGCGGTAGCCGGTGAGCGCCAGCACCGCCTCGTCCACCACGGCAAGCGCCACCTCGGCGCCGGGCACGGGACGGCCCTGCGCGTCGTTCACCTGCACGGTGACGGACGCCGGCGCGTCGGGCACCGCCACCGAATCCGCGGCGAGGGGAACGATCGACAGCGACCGGCCCGTGGGCGGCACGCTGAGCATGGCCGTGCCGCTGGCGAAGTCCGTCCCGCGCGATCCCGGGATGGTGTCCGACGCGCCCACCACGTCCACCTGCACGTGGGTGTTGGGGATGTCGGCCTCGGTGACGGGCACCGCCAGGATGAACGTGGACGAGTCGGACTGGATGGTATCGGTGCTGACGATGCCGTTGCGGCGCACCGTCATCAGGCCGCGCGCGGGCCAGAACGGAAGCTGCACCAGGATGCGCGCCGTATCGCCCGGCGCATAGCGCTCGCGGTCGGGAAGAAGGCGAACCTGCTGGGCGGCCCCCATCCGCTGCCCCGGCTGCTGAAAGGGCGCGCCGCCCGACACCCACACCGTCACCTCGGTGCGCGACGGGCGGCCCCGCTCGTCGGTGACGTCCGCCACCAGGCGGTAGCGCCCGCCCTCCGGCGTCGCGAAGGTGCAGGTGCGAGGATTGAGATCCGAGACGAAGCCGCACGTCAGCGTATCGCCCGCCACCTCTTCCCATCCGCCGCCCCGCTGCACCCAGGACAGCCGCTCGGCCCGCATCCGCACGGGGCGCCCAGTGACCGGCTTTCCATCCAGGTCCACCACCATGCCCTCCACGCGGATCGGCTCACCGCGCATCTGCCAGGCGCGCTCCGTCCGCAACCCGACGTACACCTCGGCGGGATGCACCAGCAGCTGGGCGTTGGCCGTCCAGGGCTGGCGGTTGACGTCGACGACGGTGGCGTACGCGTTCAGCGTGTAGGCGCGCGGGGGGACGGCGCGGTCCAGATCCAGCCGGATGGCGTGCCGCCCCTGCACGTCCGTCTCGCCCTCCAGCGTGCGCGTCTCCTGCGGCGGCGGCGGGCGCGGCCTCCACGACCACCATCCTGCGTCCTCCATTCCGAACCGCCACTCGGCCCACCCGGGCGGGGTGTACGTCGCCGGATGGCTCTCCACACGCCACGACACCTCCGCGCCGGGAAGCGCGCCACCGCTGAAGTACGAGGCGGTCACCGACACCTGGGCCGAGCCGCCCACCACGTGCGGACCCGGATCGGCCTGCGCCGCCACCTCGAACTCCGGGCGGCGGAACTCCTGCACCTGGAACTGGATGGGGTGCTCGCCCTCCATTCCGTCCAGGCGCACCGTGATCGCGGCGCCGCCCAGGTTGGCCCCCGCGGGAACGGTGAACACCCCGTCGAAGCCGCCGAACTCCGTCAGCCGCGCGGTGCCCTTGGCGATCTCGTTCCCCTGCGGGTCGCTCGCGCGCCAGGAGACGCCGGAGCCCACGCCCGCGGAAGCCAGGCCGCCCCTCTTGGTGCGCTCGAACCGCCGCACCCATCCCTTGAAGCGCACCTCCTCGCCCGGCCGGTACAGGTTGCGGTCGGTGATGCCGTACCACAGCAGCTCCGTCTCCCTGGGCTCGCGCGTGAGGGACAGCCAGCCGCCACGGCCCTGGACGAGGATGGCCTGGTCGCCGGGCGGGCCCGCCGCCAGGTACCGCTGACCCTCGCGCTCCGCCGCGCCCGGAAGCGCCAGCGACACCAGCCCGTCCCGGCCCGTCACCCCGGCCGTGCCGTCGGGGAGCATGCGCACCTGCGCGCCGGCGATGGGGCTGCCGTCGTGCAGGGCCGTGGCCCACACCAGCACCTCCTGCGGGTCGGCGAACGCGGCCACGCCCACGCGGGTCACCTGCAGCCAGGTGGCGGACTCGCGGCCCGCCTCGGTCTCTACGGACACCAGCACGTGCCCGGGCTCGCCCCGCAGCACCTCGTCGGCGTCGATCGCGTGTTCGGTGACCGCGCCCCGCGCCGGGTTCGCGCGGAGCCAGCGGTCCACCACGGTGGTTCCCGGAAGGACGCCCGCCTCGGGGGTCCACCGCCGGAACTGCGCCCAGTCTTCCGGCCGCACGCGGTTCATGCGAAGGCGCAGGCGCGGCAGGTCGTGGGTGAACACGGAGACGGTGCGCGGGCCGGACGCCTCCAGCACCATCATCCGCTCCGCGAACCCGATGATGCCCGGCTCGGGCGGTCCCACGCGGAACACCCGCGTCTCCTCGCGCCCCAGCACCTGGCCGAACTCGTCGCGGATGCCCCGGCCCAGGGTCACGGTGTAGCGGGTGTTGGGCTCGGCGTCGCCGTGAATCCAGAGCTGGTTACCGACTACCGACACGCGCAGGCCGGGGAGGGCGGGCTGCACCCGCACCCACTCCGGGCGCCGCGCCGCGGAATCCAGCGCGTTGTTGAACTGTACCCGCCACGCTGTGCCGGGCGGGCACACATCGTCGCGATACCCGCATTGCGCCTCGGTGACGCGCAGCGGGGCGTACGTGCGGAAGCTCCACTCCTGGACGCGCGTGGTGCGCAGCGGCCCCTCGGCGGAGGGCGCGCCCTGGCGCACCTGCACCTGGATGGGCGTGTTCAGCGGAAGCGGCTGCGTGGCGCGGAAGGCGATCCAGGTGCCGGGCTCCCCCTGCGCCGCAAAGGCGCGGGCCACGGAGTCGCGCTGGATCTCCTCCGCGGATGCCAGGCGGACCGTCCGCTCCACGCCACCCGCCGTCAGCCGGATGGAGGGAAGCAGCGCGGGCGGCGACACCTGCTGGTCGAAGTGGATGAGAAACACGGGATCGGGCCGCACGCGGTCGCCGTACGGCCACGCCCCGATGCCGTTCAGCTCGGGGGTGCGGAAGGTCCACCGCACCTCTTCCGCCAGCGCGCCGCCGGATGCGGAGCGGGTGCCCGCGGGGATGGTGACGGTGTACTCCGTGGCGAACGGCACCCGGCCCTCGGGGGTGAACACCACGGTGCGCACGTCCAGCCAGCGCCAGCGCCCGGCGATGCGCGGGGTGATGACGACCGGCGCCTCGCGCGCCTCCACGTTGCTGACGGTGGAAAGCGGCACCATCGCCTGCGAGAAGGTGACGGTGACCTCTGCGCCCAACTGCACCTCGCCCCGCGGCGCGGCGCGGACCACGGTCAGGGGAGCGCGCGCCGCCACATCCGAGGGACGCTCCGGCCCGGCGCTGTCCGGCGGGGGAAAGCCCGCCAGCACCGTGCGCCCGGTGCGCGGCGGCGGCAGCGTGGCCGCGGGAAAGGCGAACCGCTCCGCCGCGGCGACGGAGGGCAGCGGCGCCAGCCGGGCCAGGATGCGCTCCGCGTCTGCCCGCGGCAGCATCAGCGCGGGGGCGGGCGTCTCGCGCTCCGGCGCGCGCAGCGGCGCGGCGCTCAGGCGAAAGCGCAGCCCGCTGCTGTCGGGGGCCACCGTGTCCGGCGCGGTGGAAAGCGGCCGGACGTGCAGCGGCGGGATGACCGAACGGCGCTGGGCCTGGAGGGGCGCGGCGCCCACCGCCAGGAGCAGCGCGATCAGGAGCGGAACGGGCCGAAGCAAGACTCGCATGGAACGTGTGCCGGTGTGTCTGGGGACGGCGGACGCGGGGCGCCGCTACGAAGGGTGAACGCCCGCGCGGTGCCAGGTCTGACACACACGGTACGGCGGACAGGGCCCGCGAGCCAGAGCGGCGGCCGAAAAAAAGGCCCCGGCTCTCGCGAGCCGGGGCCTTCGTGTCGATCCGCGCCGCCGCGATCAGGCGTAGGCGAGCGACTTGGCGTCGTGGAACTGGTTGGCGGCCTCGATGAAGGCCTCGAAGAGCTTGCGCGTGCCCTCGTGCGTGTCGATCAGCATTTCCGGGTGCCACTGCACCCCCACCAGGAACTGCCCCTCGCGCGTGCCCTCCAGGGCCTCGACCATGCCGTCCTGCGCCCATGCGGTGGCCACCAGCCCCTCGCCCAGGCGGTCCACCGACTGGTGGTGCATGGAGTTGACCATCGCCTGCTCCACGCCGAACGCCGTGTGAAGCCGCGACCCCGGGGCAATGCGAACGTCGTGCGCCAGGTGGTCGCGCGCCCACCCCGCGCCGGGGAAGTAGTCGTGCTTGAGGGCGCCGGGGAACAGCTCGCCGCAGTCCTGCACCAGCGTGCCGCCGGCCGCCACGTTGATCACCTGCTGGCCGCGGCACACGCCCATCACCGGCTTGCCGTCTTCCAGCGCCCAGCGGGCGAACATCAGCTCCACGTAGTCGCGCGCCAGGTCGGTGCGTCCGCACAGCGCGTGGCGCTCGGCGCCGTACGAGGTGGGGTCCACGTCCACGCCGCCGGCGATGAAGATGCCGTCCAGGTGGTCGTAGATGCCGCGCAGCGTCTCGGGATCGTTCTCCAGCAGCGGCACCATCCAGGGAATGGCCCCCACCGAGGTGCACGCCAGGAAGTAGCGCTGGTTCATCACCCACGACGCCGGAAGGTCTTCCGGAATGCGGTCGATGGACTGGAGCGTCTGCGTGGGAATGCCGATGACCGGGCGCTGTTGCATGCTGATCCTGCTGCGTGAACCGCGATGAAAGAAAGGGGGACGAGAGCCCCGGGGCGGGAGGCAAAATCAGGGCCGGGCAACAAGATGCCCACGCCCCGCCCGCCATGCAACGCCCCCGTACACCCTACCGGCGTGCACGTTCGCCGGGAGTACGGCAAATGTTTCGCCGCGGGTGGTTCAGAAGCCGGGGGGAAGGCGCGTGGGCGCGGTTTCGTGCAGCGGCGGGGCGGGGGCGGCGGCGGAATCGTGGCGCACCAGGTTCACGGGCGATCCGCCGCGTGCGCCCAGCACCAGGTCGGCGTAGCCGTTGGCGGGGTCGCCCCCGGCCGAGCGGATGCGCCGCACCGTGCCCATTCCGCGGTTGTACGCCGTCAGCGCCTCCTCCTGGTCGCCGTCGTACACGGCCAGCAGGTACTTCAGGTAGCGAAAGCCCAGGCGCAGGTTGGTGCGCCGCTCCAGCAGCTGCTCGCGGGTGATGCCCGGCATCAGCTCGTTGGCCGTCGCGGGCATCACCTGCGTAAGCCCCAGCGCGCCGACCGGGCTACGCGCGGACTCGCGGAAGGCGCTCTCCACGCGAACGAGGCGAAACGCCAGCTCCGCATCCAGCTCCTCTTCCCGGGCGGCGCGCTCGATCTCGTCCGCCAGCTCCACCGAAATGCCGTAGCGCCGCGCGTACTCGGCCACCTGCCGCTCGCGCGCCTCGGCCGCGCGCGACGCCGCCAGCGCCGCGTCCACCACGCCCCACGCGCGGGCCGCCACCGCGCGGACGGGCGGCAGCAGCGCCAGCACGATGACGGCGCCCAGCACCAGCCAGGGACGCGCGCCCCTGGGCCGCAGCGAGCGCAGCGGGGCACGGCTCCTCCATTTCTCGCGGCGGACGGCACCCAAGCTAACGGCTCCGCGCCGTTCGCGCGACCGCCGCCGCCGTGCGCGTCACTCCTCCGGCCCGTGGTAGGGCACGGGTTCCTGCGTCAGCCGCCGCCACTCGCGGACGGTGGACCACCTGACCGGAGTGCGCGCCCCCAGCGCCTCGCGCGCACCGGGCGCCAGCTGGCGAAGGACGCCGGGAAAGCCCTCCGGGTCGTCGATCTCCCACCCCTTCCGCATGTGGAAGTAGCGCCGCAGCCGCACCATCGCGCCGCCCAGCATCAGGGGAAAGGGAAGCGTGTACAGTGCGCCCAAGACGTCGTTCCTCACCGTCTGGTGCAGGTAGCGCCGCTTGTCGCGCCCCGCCTGGTCGGCCACGTGGCAGACCACGGCATCCGGCAGGTACACCACCCGCCACCCTGCATCCAGCAGGCGGATGGAAAGCTCCTTCTCTTCGCCGTTGATGCCCAGCGCCTCGCGAAAGCCGCCGACCCCGAGAAGGGCATCTCGCCGCAGCACATGGCCGTAGCCGATGAAGGTGGCCACCCGCGAGCGGACGGTCACCGGCGCGGGCTGCGCGTGCGGCGGCCAGGCCCGCCCCTGCTCGTCGCCCTGCGCCAGCGCTACGGCGCCCACGCGGGGGTCGGTGTCGAGGACGGCCACGACGGCGCGGATGGCCTCGGGGTCCACGATGGCCGCATCGTCGTCCAGGTTCAGCACGTACGGCGAGGCGGTGGCGCGGGCGATCGCGTTCCGCCCCGCGGCCAGGCTGCGGCTCGTCTCGTTGCGCAGGACGCGCAGCCCGGGCGGCGCGTCGCGTCCCAGTGCCTCCCGCAGCGCCGGCTCCACCGGCACGCGCGAGCCGTCGTCCATCACGATCACGTCGCCCTGCAGCTCGCCGAGGGCGTGCAGCGAGCGGATGCACCTCACCAGTGCGTCGGGCCGGTCGCGGGTGCAGACGCCGACGGCGAGCCGGGAGGAAGGCGGAACGCGGGGCTGTCCCTCGTCCTGGCTCACGCGTCCCCTTTCGAAAAGGCGTGGACGTTGGCGGCGTACCAGGGCGGCAGGTCCAGCGCGGCCACCGCGGCGCGAAGCTCCCCGTCCCGCCGGGAGAGCGGGAAGCCGCGCTCGGCGAAGCGGCGGATCCAGTACTCGGGGGGCTGCTCGTTGACGTGCAGCACCCCGCCCTGCAGCGGGTGCGCGGCGGAAAAGACGATTTTGGGAAAGCGCGTGAGCAGGGCCAGCAGCTTGGGCGCGTGCCAGGCGGGAAAGTGCTCCGCCACTTCGAGGCACACCACCAGGTCGAAGTCGCCCAGCGCCTGGGCGGCGGAGGCGACGTCGGCCGCGCGGAGGCGGACGAGGTCCAGCGGCTGCACGTCCAGTCCGCGGCGGCGGGCCCGCTCCAGCGCGGGGGCGGAGGCGTCCACCCCCTTCAGGCGGAGGGTGGGATCGGCCGTGCGCAGCGCCTCCAGCAGCCGTCCCCCGCCGCATCCCACGTCCAGCACGGAGCGGACGGGAAAGTGGTGGAGGATGGTCCGCGCGAACCCGTCCCAGTCTCCCACCTCGGCGCCGTCCCAGAACCGGTCGTCGTACGGCGACTCGGCGGCCGGCCGCGCGCGGTCCGCGTACCAGGCGGCGAGCGCCCCTGCGTTGCGCGTGCGCCAGTAGAGCGCCGGGTGGCGCCTCTTCACGCGGTCCAGCAGGCGGCGCAGGGGTGAGGACATGGGGAAGGTCGGAGGATGGCCGGCGGAGCCGGGAGCTACCGCGGGAGCGGATCCATCTCAATATTCAGGAGCCGGCCGGGCGGGCGCCGACGACGCGCGGGGAATTGCAGGCCACCCGCGCGGGCCCGGGCTGCAGCACCAGGAAGTCGATCACCAGCGTAACGCCGGGCACCATCTCGGCGTTGGCACGCGCGCACTGCAAGGCGCCGAACCCGCGCACCGAGCCGTGCAGGTGAATCTCCGTCCCCACCACCACGGGGCGGATGGCCGCCGCGTCGATGGAAGGTTCCGCCGCCATCCTCGCCTGCACCTCGCGCACGATGGCCGCCTCGCGGCCGGTTCGCTCGGAAATCTGCGCCGGCGTTTCGGCCGGCTCGCCGCCGCCCAGCAGGGCACAGGCACCCATCCCGGATGCCACCCACACCATCACCGCCGCCCCCATGCGCCGCGCCGCCCGCCGCCGATCGCCAGCCATCCAGCCTCCGAGCTTGGGAAACCTGCGAGGCGCTTCGTACGTTACAACGGGTACGGCGCCGTCCTCACGACGCGGTTTTCGCAATCGACAGGCCAGAAGCGGCGCTGAATCATGAGCACCTATCTCCGAACCACCCGGTCGCACACCTACTCGCTGCTCTTCGCGCTGCCGCTGCTGGTGCTGTACGAGCTGGGCGCCGTGCTGATCGCGGACCGTGGCGGCACGGGAATGCGCAACGGCGCCGACGTGCTGCTGCGGACCATGCTGGCCGCGGGCGGCGTGCAGGGAACGCTGGCGTTCACCGCCGCGCTGGCGCTGGGGGCCGCCGTGCTGGTCACCTGGGAGCGGCGCAGGACGCGGGTGCCGCTGCGTGGTTCGTACTTCGGTGGCATGCTGGCGGAGAGCGCCGTCTACGCCCTGCTTTTCGGAGGGCTGATCGCCACGGCGACCCACTTTCTCCTGGGCGGGTTCGTGCGGCTGGCGGCGGACGGCGCGCTCACCACGCTGCCGCTGCTGGACGGCATCGTCCTCTCGCTGGGCGCCGGCATCTACGAAGAGCTGCTCTTTCGCGTGCTGCTGACGGGCGGGCTGCTGGCGCTGCTGGTGTGGATGGGCTTCCGCCGCACCCCCGCGGCCGCCGTGGCGGTGATTGTCTCCGCCTTCCTCTTCTCCGCCTTCCACTACGTGGGGCCGTACGCGTATCCGTTGGAGCTGGGCAGCTTTACCTTCCGTCTGCTGGCGGGCGTGGCGTTCAGCGCGCTCTACGTGTGGCGCGGCTTCGGGATCGCCGCGTGGACGCACGCGCTGTACGACGTGTTCCTGGTGATCGCCGGCCAGGGGTGACCGGACGCCAGCGCGAATCTTGCAGAGCGCGTTTCCATCCCCGCTCCGCCACCACACGGTTTTCCCCTCCGCTCCCGGACGCCCATGACTACGCTACGTGCCAGTCTGATCGCGCTCACCGCTCTCCTTCTCAGCGTTCCCCTTCACGCGCAGTCCATCCGCGGCCGCGTGGTGGATGCGGTGGGCGAAGGCGTGCCCGAGGCGAGTGTCGTCGCGACTGAAGGAGGAGGCCGCCGGCAGGCCGTCCGCACGGGAGCGGACGGCGCGTTCGTGCTCGCGCTGCGCGGGCCGGGCGTGTACCGGCTGAACGTTACTCGAACCGGGTACGCCCCTACGGCGTCCGGCGAGATCACGGTGTCGGCGGCGGAGGCGGTGGAAGTGTCCGTGCGTGTGGCGGCCCAGCCGCTGGGGCTGGAAGCGGTGACGGTGACCGGCAGGCAGGGGCCGCGCCGCATCGCGTCGCTGGAGCCCACCGGGTTCTACGATCGCGAGGCGACGGGGTTCGGGCGGTTCATGCGCCGCGAGGAGATCGAGCGCCGGCGCGGGGCGCGGCTGGCCCAGCTGCTGGACGACGTGCAGGGGATCCGCCTGTACCGCGACCGCCGCGGCACCGAGTACGTGACCTTTACCTCTCAGCAGTCCAACGGCGCGATCCGCCGCGCGCAGCGGGGCGAGGCCGACGTGTGCCTGCCGGTGATGTACCTGGACGGCACGATGGTGTCGCAAGGTACGGCGAACGGGCCACTCGGCGTTTCCATCAACGATCTGGTGCAGACGGAAGACATCGAGGCCATCGAGGCGTACGGCAACGCCTCGCGCATTCCGCCGCAGTACAACGGCAGCAACTCCGCGTGTGGCGTAATCCTCATCTGGACGCGGACGGGGAGCTGAGGCGAGCCCGGCTCCCCGTCGCGGCCGGTCAACGGGAGGCGGTGGACGACGGCGTGGTGTAGCAGTAGCCCACCCAGCCGCGCTGGTTCACGCGCCGGGTCACCGTCGCGTCGCCGGGAAGCTGCGAGCGGTCCGTGGGCTCGCCGTCGAAGAACTTCTCTCCGCGTCCCAGGCAGGGGCTCCGGCCGGTGCTGCTGTACTTGGGCGATCCGGGTTCCGCGGGCGTGCTGGACGATACAGGCGCGCAGCCGCTTGCCATGGCGGTGAGGAGGGCGAACAAGGGGATGAGCCTGGACATGGGCGCCTCGTGGTTGGAAGGTTGACGATTCGTTACGATTGTCCCGCGGCAATCCGGGCGGCGTGCCGGACCCCGGACCGGGACTCCTCGCGAGATGAGCCGCCGCACTCGCCGATCACGCGCGAGACCTCGGTCGCAAGCAGTTCGTCGGACTCGAGCCGCCTCTGGTAGCTCGCTGGCTCGCGAAGTGGAACCCCGGGAATGTAGATCTCCCTGCCAGACTTGGTGTACAGGCGCTCGCCACGGACGTGGAGCGCCGGTGACGCTTTCGTGTCGAGGGTGACGTTCACCACGTGTTCCACCCGGTGCACCCACACGCTGTCGACGGTGCGCCGGGCCCGGAAGGCGCTGCTCCCGGAGGCGGGCCCGGCGGCGTATCCCAGGCGCCCCAGCGACTCGCGCGCGCAGGCCAGTGCGTTTTCCGGCGCGGGGGCGCTCTGGTGCACGGAGGGCGGCACGCAGGCCGACACGAGAACCACGGGGACGACGAGGACGGTGGAAAGGCGCATGATCTTCGCTCGTTGGACGCGAGGCGGGTGTGGTCGCCGTCCAGGGTCGCGGAAAGCGTGCCGGGCCGCACCGCGCGATTCTGCAAGCCGTGCGCAGCTCGCCCGTCCCTTTCAGGAGACAGGCCGCGTACCCTTCCTGTGACGCTTCCCGCCCAACGCGCCGCATGCTAGCTTCCCTGGCGAGAGCGGGCCACCAGCGGGAAACGGGAATGACCGAAACGGGACACCAGTTCTACACCGAGCGCGAGATCCGGGACCTGGGAAGCGCCGTCGACCAGCTGCGGGTGGGGCGCGAGGCGGTGCTCCGCGACTGGATGGAGCGGGTGCGCGCCAACCAGGCCATGGCCACGGGCCAGGCCCTGGCCGAGCCGCTGCTGCTGGACCACATGCCGCAGCTGTTCGACGCCATCCTCGACCGGCTGGAGATCAACCGCTCGCGCGAGGACGCCGAGCAGTTCGCCACGGTGCACGGATTCGCCCGCCGGCTGACCGGCTACAACATCGTCGAGACGGTGCTGGAGCTGCTGATGTTCCGCCGCGCCATCTGGTCGCACCTGACGGCCGTAGGCGCGCGGGTGGAGGGGGCGTACGCGGCCATGGAGCAGATCGACGGGATGGTGGACCGCGCCGTCCTCTCCTCGCTGAACGCGTACCTGGACCCGAACGCCGCCATGCTGCAGCGCGGCGCCCTGACCCCCGAGGCGGAACCCGGGAGCCCCGCCGTGGACGGCGAGACCCCCGTGGCATGACCGGTGGACCCGTGCGGCAAGCGCGCGGGTACACGCATCCGCCGGGGCCGTATCCCCGTGACCCGCGACCCTTTCAGAGTGCCAGGACCATGCGACTCTTTCCGACCCGTACCGCCGCGCTCGGCGCGCTTACGCTGCTGGCCGCGTGCGGCGGCGACGGCGGCACCACGCCCACGCGCCTGACGGCCGCCCAGGTGGCGGGCACGTACCAGGTGTGCGAGCTCCGTTTCTCGCCCGCCAACACCATCCTGCCCACGGCGGACCTGCTGACGTCCGCGGTGGATACCACCCCGCCCCCGGGCCGGTTGAAGTTCACCGTGGCGTTCTCGCAGACGGGCGAGTACGACCTGATCTACACGCGCGCGTCGGATGCCTTCACCCAGCAGGCGCGCGGAAGCGTGAGCTACGGCGAGCAGCACGTATCCATCAGCCTGCCGTCGAACTCGGCGATCACGTCGGAGCTGCTGCTGCCGCGGCCGCTGAACCTGCGCTTCACCGGCACGGGCGGAAACCGGCTGACGGCCGATGTGTCGGACAACCTGCAGTACCCCGTGAACCGCGCCGACTACGCCCGCGCGGCGGGGGTCAGCGACGAGGGGCTGCAGCCCACCATCAACGGCCGCCTGACCGCCCGGCTCGCCGTGAACGGCTGCAGCTGAACGACGGTAACTGCGGTCACGACGGTCACGACGGTCACGGCAACGACGGGCACACCGGCCCCGGGACGCGCCCGACGGCGGACGGCGCACAGTCCGCGCAGGCGGACTTCGTGACGTTCCAGCCGCGGTTTCAACCGCCATCGCGAGGCCCGTCATCGTGAGCGCGCTTCGCCCGTGCGATGGGCCCGTGAGGCAAGCGGAATCGAATGAACAACCCAGCGGGTCCGGCGCGGATGGCCGGACCCGTGTCGTCAGATAGGGAATCCTATGCGAGCTTTGTTGATGCGGATGGCGGTGGGCGCGGCGGCGTTCGGGGCGGCGCTGGCGGACCCGTCGGCCGCCGCGGCGCAGGCGGACGGCGAGTGGAACTCGCAGCGCGCCCTGGAGCTGGTGTCGCGCGCCCAGCATCGGCGGCAGGTGACCCAGGCCGACACCGGCATGGCCGACTACCAGGCCGACGCCCGGGGCTACGTCTACTTCTACCTGGACCGCATGGACATCGGCGAGCGCAACCTGGTGAAGACCGACCAGGTGGCGCTCGACGTGTACTGGAAGGCGCCCAACCTTTCCAAGCAGCGCATCATCGGCCTGCGCGACGAGCGCGCCCTGCCCACGAACATCCGCTACCACGAAGACCACCTGACGGTGGTGCAGGACAACTTTGGCGACCTCATCCGCCTGGGCGACGGCGACGAGGTGGCCGACGTGCCGCACCCCGCGTCGCCCGGCGCCACGGCCGTCTACCACTACCGCCTGGTGGATTCCACCAGCATCCGCCTTCCCGGCGTGAGCGAGCCCGTGCGCGTGTACAAGCTGGAAGTGCGCCCGCTGGACCCGTCGCGCGCCGCCATGGTGGGCTCCATCTTCGTGGACCGCCGCGCCGGCGACATCGTGCGGATGGACTTCACCTTCACGCCGGTGGCGTACGTCGACAAGTTCCTGGACTACATCAACATCCGCATGGAGAACGGGCTCTTCAAGGGCCGGTTCTGGCTTCCCATCCAGCAGCAGGTGGAGCTTCGGCGGCAGCTTCCCGAGCTGGGGCTGCCCGCCGGAGGCGTCATCCGCGGCACCATGCGCGTCAGCAACTACCGCTTCAACCAGGGGCTGGACGACGCGATGTTCCGCGGCCGGCGCGTGGTGTCGGTGCCCGTGCAGCAGCGCGAGGCGTTCGCCTTCGAAGAGGCCATCGACGCCGAGCTGCGCGAGGAAGGGATCAGCCCCGGCACCGAGCTGGGCGACGTGCGCCAACAGGCCGCCGAGCTGATGGGCCGGCGCCTGCTGAGCGGACTTCCCGCCAACCGCATCGACGTGGGCAACGCGTCGCAGGCGCTACGCTTCAACCGCGCGGAGGGGCTGGCCCTCGGCGCGGGGTACCGCTGGCGGCAGACGGAGGGAACGACGCTGGCCGTGCGCGCGGGCCTGGCGACCGGCCCCATGAAGCCGTTCGCGAGCGTCGACGCGTGGAGCGGGGCCCTGGCCAGCCGTCTCGGCGTGGGCGTCTATCTGAACCAGACGCGCGACGTGGGCGTCGGCCCGGCCATCTCCGGATCCATGAACACCGTCACCGGGCTCATCGCCGGCTACGACTTCACCGATCCCTATTTCGTCAGCGGCGCCGAGGTGCGGATGGACCGCGGCCTCCGCGGCGGATGGACGATGCCGGTGCGCGTTCGCGCGGAACGGCACCGGCAGGCTACCGTGGCGGCGGACTACTCGCTGGCGGGCGGCACCAACTTCCGCGACGTGCCCCGGATCGAGGAGGGAACGTTCTTCGGCGGGTCCATCGGGGTGCGGCGCGAGGTGCCGGCGCAGGTGGCCCGGGGCTGGTCCATGGGCGTGACGGTGGACGGCGGGAACCTCGATTCATCCCTTCTGAACCGCCACTTCCAGTTCGTCCGCCCGCGCGTGGACGCCGGGCTGCGGCTGCGCTTCGCCGGAGGACGGGACGTGGCGATCGAAGGCTCGGCCGGCACCTCGATCGGGGACCTGCCCAGGCAGGCGAAGTGGGCGCTGGGCGGCCGCGGCACGGTGCCGGGCTACGCCTTCCGCGCGTACGGGGGCGACGCCTTCGCCTTCTCGCGGGCCACCGCCGCGGCCGACCTGTGGAGCCCGTTCCTCCGCGGCCGCGTGTTCGCCGCCGCCGGGCGTGCCTGGGAGCGCGAGGGGAACGTCGTTCTGCTCGACGTGACCCCTGAGCCCCGGTACCGCACGGGGACGATGACCTCCGTGGGCGCGGGCGTCGGCATCCTGTACGACATCCTGCGGATCGACGTGGCGCGCGGGCTGGGGCGGTTCGGGCAGTGGGAGGTGATCGTGGAGGCCAATCCGCAGTTCTGGGACTTCCTGTGACCGTCCGCGCGCCCGTCATCGACGCCTTTCACCTTCCGGCGCTGGAGCATCCGCGCGCGACCACGTGGTCGTACGGCAAGGGCGACGATGCGTTCGAGGTGCGCATCCCGCGCCTGTCGCCCGCGGACCTCAAGCGGCAGGTGGACGCGCTCGTCACGGCGCGCGACCGCCACCTGGCGCATCGCCCCGTGGCGGAAATCGTGGGCGTGATCGACGCGGTCGCGGCGCGGCTGCTGGACCCCGCCGATCCACTTCGCCAAGCGGCGGAGCGCGCCCTCCCCGCGGTGACGGCCTACTCGCCGCCGATGATCCGCCTGGTGCTGGACCGCATGGCTGCGGACTGGCGGGCGCCCCGCCTGCGCGAGCTGCTGCGGGCCGAGTTCGGCGACCCGCGGGTGCTGGACGGCTTTCGGCCCGCGCCGCGCAGCAACGGCCTGCACGCCGCGTTCGGGCCGCGCTTGGCGGTGCACGTGTTCAGCGGCAACGTCCCGGGCGTGGCGGTGACGTCGCTCGTGCGCTCGCTGCTGCTGAAGTCGGCCACGCTGGGCAAGGCCGCCGTCGGCGAGCCGCTGCTGGCGGCGCTGTTTGCGCGCGGCGTGGCCGAAGCGGACGCGGAGCTGGGCCAGTGCCTGGCGGTGACGTACTGGCCCGGCGGCGACGAGGCCATGGAACGCGCCGCCCTTGACTCGGCCGACGCGGTGGTGGTGTACGGGGGCGCGGACGCGGTGGCCACCATCCGCAGCCGCACGCCGGTCACCGCACGCTTCGTGGGCTACGGGCCCAAGGTGTCGTTCGGCGTGGTCGGCCGTCGGTTTCTCGGAGAAAACGACGCGCGGGAGGCTGCGCGCGGGGCGGCGCTGGACGCGTCGACATTCGACCAGCAGGGGTGCGTGTCGCCGCACCTGTTCTACGTCGAAGAAGGCGGCCCCGTGTCGCCCGACGCGTGGGCGGTGATGCTGGCGGAGGAGATGGCGGCGGTGGAGCGCGAGCTGCCGCGCGGCGTGCTGGCCCCGGGCGAATCGTCGTCCATCCGCCAACTCCGCGCGGAAGCCGAGTTCGCTGAAGCGGGTGGTGGGGGCATGCGGCTCCACGCGTCGGCGGAAGGCACGGCGTGGACGGTGGTTTTCGATCCCAAGCCCGACTTCACGGCCTCGTGCCTGAACCGGGTGATCCGCGTGAAGCCGGTGGCCTCCCTGAACGACGTCCCCGGGCTGGTGGAGCGGTTCGGGCCCGTGCTGCAGACGGTGGGCGTGGCGGCGGACGCGGAGTCCACGCGGTTGCTGGCGGAGGCGCTGGCCCGGGTGGGAGCGAGCCGGTTCACGACCTTTGGGCAGATGGCTTGGCCGCCGCCCTGGTGGCACCACGACGGCCGCCCGCCCCTCCGCGAGCTCGCCCGCTGGGCCGACATCGAGGGATAACTGCGGGTTTCACACGGAGGGCACGGAGGACACGGAGGAGGAAAAGGGAGGGAGAAAACCTCTCCTTCTTTTCCTCCTTCGTTTTTCCCCGTGCCCTCCGTGCCCTCCGTGTGAGGCACTCTTCGGTTACGGACTTCGCTGCGCGGGACTGCTGGGATTCGTCTGCCCACCGGCGGCGGGTGTCCCAGAGGCGGACGGCGCGGCCTCGGCGGGCGCGTTCTGCCCGGGCGTCACGGCGGCGGGCGCGGCACCCGGCTCGGGGCGCCCGGTCTTGGCCGCCTGCGCCGCCGCGGGGTCGACCACGTCACCGCGCGCCTGCTGCACCGCCTTCGCCCGCCCCTGCCCCATCCCCTCGCGCTCGAACTGGTTGAGCCACGCCATCACGTCCGGCGGCGGCGTGTACGAGGCCACCTTGTGCGACCGCGCCTCGCCCTGCTCCAGCCCGGCGACGATGTGCTCGTAGTTGCTGCCGGGGTGCCACAGCACCCAGTCCTCCAGCCCCACGTCGTACACGCCTTTTTTCTGCTGGCGCAGCTGCTCCGCGCCGTACTTCTGGTGGTTGCGGCCCAGCCAGGGCGCGCTGAACGCCTGCAGCCAGGGCATGATGCGCGCGGGCTGCACCCCCGCCTCCTGCAGCTTGTCGTTGCGCCAGCGCGCCATCCCGGCGGACTTGAACAGCACCTCGTACGGCATCAGGTCGGGCTTTCGCACGCCGGGCAGGTGCGTGGGAAAGTAGTGCGACGGGTACATCATGGGCAGGATGTGGTCGGCGATGGCGCTGATCGTTTCCCACTGCTGCCCGATGTTCACGTCGCTGCCCTCGTTGGGCGACAGGCCGAACACGTCCGCCGTCACGGTGACGCCCAGCGGATGCAGCCGGCGCCGCGCCTCCAGCAGGAACGCGGCGATGGCATCCGTGCGGTCACCCCGTGCCTTGGGGTGCACCTGCGCCGGAAGGCTCTTGTACGGCTCTGCGAAGCGCACGTAGTCGAACTGGATCTCGTCGAATCCCAGCTTCGCCACCTCTTCGGCGATGTCGAGGTTGTAGTCCCACACTTCCTCGTCCCACGGGCTCACCCAGGTGTTCCCCGCCTTGTCCACCCACAGGCCGCCGCTGGAGTTCTTGACGGACCAGTTCGGACGTGCCTTGGAAAGGATGGGGTCCTTGAACACGACGATCCGCGCGATCGTCCAGATGCCGTGCGCGTGCAGGGTGTCGGTGAACGCCTTGGGGTTGCGGATGGTGATCTCGCTGTCCTCCGTCATCTCGTTCTGGAGGGCCAGGTTGCTCACGTAGTGCAGCCCGCGCTCGTCCTTGACGTCCACGACGAAGGCGTTGATCTCGGTCTGGTCGGCAATCTCGATCAGCCGCTTGCGGTGCACGCCCGACCCGGCCTTGTACGCGTTGACGTACAGCCCCCGGATGATCGGCGGCGCCTTGCCGCGCGGCGAGCGGGTGGCCTGCGGCTGGGCCGGCGCCGCGCTGTCGCCCTTGGCCGCCTGCGCGCTGTCGCCCCCCGCGCCCTTCTCTCCGGTTCCGCCCCCGTCCCCGCCGCACGCGGCCAGAACGACCGCGAGCGGCACCATCGCGAGCCGGCGCACACTGATCATCGACATGCTTTTCTGAGCTTGATTGTGGACCCTGGATGCGCCTGAACGCGCGCCCTGCCGAGCGGCGGCAAGGTTCGCGCCGGGGGAAGGACGACGGGGCGGCGCCCACACCGTGGACGCCGCCCCCATCATCCCTGCCCGCAGCTGCCGTCGACCGCGGTTACCGGCCCGGCGTCCAGGCGTTGTTCCGCCGGTTGGCGTCGGGAAAGTACCGCAGCGGGTCGATCTCCACCCGCGTGACGGTGCCCGAGACGGGAATGGTCACCGTCTGCACGCGCGTGGACGGGTTCAGCCACTGGTCGATGGTGATGGTGTGCGTCACCGTCTGCCCCCCGCTCGTGGTGACCACGATCTCCGCCGGCGCGGGCGCCTGGCCCACGTCGCGCACCGTCACCTGCACGCCGTTCGGGGTCGGCCGCACGTCGCTGAGCGCATGGTCAAGCGTCACGGTGCGGTACCAGAACGGGTACCAGAACCAGTCCAGGTCGCGCCCGGCCACCCGCTCCATGGTGTTGAAGAAATCCCACGGATACGGGTGCTTGAACTGCCAGTCGCGCGAGTACTGCCGCATCCCCGCAAAGAACACCGAGTCGCCCAGCGTGCGCTGCAGCGAGCGCAGCAGCGTGCCCGGCTTGCTGTACGCCGACACCCCGAACGCCGGCCCGAACACCAGGTCGATGTGCCTCATCAACGGCGCCTCGCCCTTGTCGCCGGCAATCTGCAGGTACGACTCGCGCGGGCCCTCGAACGGATCGTGGTTCGGGAAGAAGTCCCTGGTCGCGCGGTTCTCGTTGAAGGTGGTGAAGCCCTCGTCCATCCACGCGAACGCGGCCTCGTCCTGGCCCACCATCATGGGGAACCACTCGTGCCCCACCTCGTGGGAGATCACCTCGTACAGCCCCAGGCGCTCCTCCGGCCGGCCGATGAACACCAGCATCGGGTACTCCATGCCGTACACCGGGCCCTCGGAGATGGTGATCTGCGGATACGCGTAGGGAACCATCTCGCGGCTGAAGAACTCCATCGAGTGCTCGCCGAACCGCGCCGATCCTTCCCAGTGCGGCGCGCCGGGGCGGTACAGCGAGTGGACCATCACGTCGCGCGTTCCGCCGCCCGGCGCGGGAATCTGCGCCCGCAGCGCGTCCCACTGGTAGCGATTGGAGGTGGCCCAGGCGAAGTCGCGCACGTCGCGCGCGGCGAACCGCCACGTTACGCGGCCATTCGTTCCCGGGGCGGTGCCCTGCCCCAGCTGGTTGCGCCGCAGGACGGTGACGGTGCTGTCGCTACGCGCGGCGACCTCCAGCTGCCGCCGCACGTCGGCCGACAGCACCTCCTGCGGGTTCTGCAGCTCGCCCGTGGCGCCGATCAGGTAGCCGGCGGGCAGGGTGAGCGCCACGTCGAAGTCGCCGTACTCCAGGTAGAACTCGCCCTCGCTGCGGTAGGGCGTCACGTCCTGCCCGGCCACGTCGTCGAACACGGCGATCTGCGGATACCACTGGGCGATCTGGAACACCCGGCCGCCCAGCGCATCTTCCCACCCGGTGCGGGGCGCCCCCATCGGCGGGACCACGAAATTCCACGCAATGTCGAAGATGGCGCTGTCACCCGCCGCGATGGGGCGCGGCAGCAGCACGCGCGACAGGGTGCCGCCCGCCAGGTAGCCCACGCTGGCGCGCTGCTCCCGCTGGTTCGCCTCGTACTGGCTCTGGGTGAGGGGGCCCAGCGTGTCGCCGTTGAACGAGAACGACGTCAGCTGGATGCCGCCGGTGTTGAACGGGCTGCGCGCGCCGGTAAAGCCCTCGGTGAACAGGTTCTGGTACAGGTTGAAGCGCACCTCGGCCAGGGCCACGGGCGAGCGGTTGTGGTACACGATGCGCTCGCGCCCGGTCAGCCGCCGGCTCTCGGGGTTCAACTCCGCCTGGATGCTGTAGCGGACGCGCTGCTGCCAGTAGCGCTGCCCGGGGGCACCATTGGCGCTGCGGGTGCCGGCCTGCAGGGCGCGCTGGTACTCCTCCGGCACCTCCACGGTGCGCACGAAGGGGCGCCCCGCGGTGTCGAGCGCCGCGCCCTGCGGCAGCGGCGCGATGATGGGCTCTGATACGGGCGCGCAGGCGCCCATGACAAGCACGGCCAGCAGGGCCGTGCGGCTGACGATGGTTTGCAACGTATGAACTCCCGGTCAGATGTGCGGGACTGCGGGTATCTACACGCGGATCAAATCTCTTGCCACGGGCGAATCGCGCCGAAGGATCTAACCGCGGGCACGTACCAGCAAGGGCGCGGCAGCCAGCACCAATGCCGAGGCCTCGGCCCTGCTGGGGCGACTAAAGTCGCGGCAACGACGGCCCGAAGTCCGCCTTCGCGGACTGCATGCGCCATTGAGTGCACGAGGCCAGCCGAAGCGCCATGCCCTGTGAGGCGCAGGCGCACCCTCCCGTCCTGTACGCCACACCTCGCGCGCCGAAGGATCTAACCGCGGACACGTACCAGCAAGGGCGCGGCAGCGAGCACCAATGCCGAGGCCTCGGCCCTGCTGGGGCGACTAAAGTCGCGGCAACGACGGCCCAAAGTCCGCCTTCGCGGACTGCATGCGCCATTGAGTGCACGAGGCCAGCCGAAGCGCAAACGACTTCTCCCCCTCGCCCGCTTGCGGGAGAGGGGGCCGGGGGGAGAGGGCAGCCGGGGGCATGCGCCGGCGCCGGTCGCAACGCTCCATCACCCGCCAGCCGCGAAAAGGCCGAGGCCCGAACATCCACGCCGCTGCCGCGCCCGGGCTTCAAGGTGCCCCATGCCAGATCCTTCGGCCCGCGAAGGATGTGCGCGTAGCGGGTGCGGCGCGCCTGGGCCTCAGGATGACACAGTCGCAGACGCGCCGTCTACCCCGCGCGCCCATTCGGCCGCGGCGGCCAGGTCCGGCGGGAGAGGCGAGTCGAAGCGCATCGCCTCGCCCGTGCGGGGGTGCGTGAAGCGGAGCTCCGTCGCGTGAAGGAACTGCCGCGGCGTGCGGCGGGCCAGCCCCGCCGCCCACGCCCGCTCCGGCCCGCCGAACCCCTTGTGCCGCTCCGCCCCATAGGTGTGGTCGCCCACCACCGGGTGCCCCAGGTGCAGCAGGTGCACGCGGATCTGGTGCGTGCGCCCCGTATCCAGCTCCGCGCGCACCAGGTCCGCCGCGCGCCACCGCTCCAGCCGAATGAACCGCGTCCGCGCCGGCCGCCCGTCCTCCACCACCGCCATCTTCCTGCGGTCGGTGTGATGCCGGCCGATGGGCGCGTCCACCGGAATCACGTCCGCGGCCAGGCGGCCCCACGCCGCCACCAGGTACGCACGCCGGATCCGCCGCGCCTTGAGCTCGTCGGAAAGGGCGCGGTGGGCGTCGTCGTTCTTGGCCACCACCATCAGCCCCGACGTGTCCTTGTCCAGCCGGTGCACGATCCCTGGCCGCAGCACCCCGCCGATTCCCGACAGGTCGCGCACGGCATGAAGCAGCGCGTTCACCAGCGTGCCCTGCGGGTTGCCGGGCGCGGGGTGCACCACCAGGCCGGGCGGCTTGTCGATCACCAGCAGGTCGTCGTCCTGGTGAACGATGGCGAGGGGGATGTCCTGGGCGGCGAGCGGGGAAGGCGCGGGCGGGGGGATGCGTACCTGCACGCGATCGCCGGGGACGGGGCGGTCGCGCTTTTTGGGAACGGCGCCGTTCAGCAGGACGCGTCCGTCCTCGATCAGCTGCGCGGCGCGGGAGCGCGAAAGGTCCAGCCGCGCCGCCAGCCAGCTGTCCAGCCGGTCGCCCGCCTCGTCGCCGGCCACCAGCTCGACGGCGTCGTCAGGCGCCGTCAGGTTTCTTCTCCATCTGCTGCTCCTCGCGCCAGAGCGAAACCGCCAGCATCAGCGCCCCCACTGTCACCCCGATGTCGGCCACGTTGAACACCGGCCAGCGCATGGTGCCGAACCCGAAGTCGAAGAAGTCAATCACCCCGCGCGACGAGCGGACGCGGTCGATCAGGTTGCCGATGGCACCGCCCGTCACCAGGGGAATGGCGATCAGCCGCATCTTGTCCGACCACGGCGTGGTCCGGTACATCATGTACAGCAGCACCGCCGCGGCCACCGGGAGGATGCTGAACGCGATGCGCGACCAGTCGCCCAGGTGCAGCCCGAAGGCCGCGCCGCGGTTGTAGATGTACGTCAGGCGAAAGAAGTCGCCGATCACCGGTACCGGGTCGTACAATCGCAGGGTGCGCTGCGCGATGATCTTGGTGACCTGGTCCAGGACCACCCAGCCGATCACCAGCCCCAGGTACAACGCCATCTTCCGCCGCGCCTCGTCGGCCGGCGTGCCCACGCTCGTCGTCGCGTCCGCCATCATCCGTCCTGTTTCGCAACCCGGGCGATCCCCACCGTGCCGGTCACCCCGTCGAGGTCCACCTCGCGGATCGCCTCGTATCCCTCGTTCGTCACCGACCCGCTCTCCACCGCCACGCCCAGCGTTTCGCGGGCCACGAACTCGCCCCACTCCCGCGCCACGTCCAGGATCTCCCCATCCCCGAAGATTCCCAGGCGGATGCGGTCGCTGACCTCGAAGCCCGATTCCTTGCGCAGGTTCTGCACCCGGTTCACCAGCTCGCGCGCCAGCCCCTCCAGCCGCAGCTCGGGAGTGACGGTCGGGTCCAGCGCCACGGTGAAGCTGGCCTCCGCTTCAACGTGGAAGTCGCCCTCCGCCGTCTGCACCACGTCGAACTCGGCGTCGGTGAGCGTAAAGGTGAGCGGCTGCCCCGTCTGCCCGTCCGTGTACGAGATCTCCACCGGCTCGCCGCGCCGGAAGGCCGCGAGCAAGGCGGACGACAGCTCGCGGATGGCCGCGGCGGCCGCCTGCGTGTTCTTGCCGTGCACCTTGCCGATGCCCTTGAAGTTGGGCTTGGCGCTGAACGACACCAGGTCTTCGGCGTGGTCCATGAACTTGACCGCGCGCACGTTCAGCTCGTCGCGAAGGATGCCGAGCAGCGTCTCGTCCACCTCGTATCCGTCCGGCACCACCGCGTACACCGTCCCCAGCGGCTGGCGCACCTTGATGCCCACCGACTCGCGCGCGGCGCGGCCGAGCGTCGACAGCGTGCGCACCGCCTGCATCCCCCGCTCCAGCTTCTCGTCGCGCGCGGCCGTGTCGATGGACGGAAAGTCCGCCAGGTGCACCGAGTTGCCGGTGAGCGCGCGGTGCAGCCAGTCCGCCAGGAACGGGGCGACCGGCGCCATCAGCCCGGCCGTGGCCACCAGGGCCGTGTGCAGCGTGGCGAAGGCGGCGCGCGTGTCGGCCTGGTCGGCGCTCCCCCAGAACCGGTCGCGCGAACGGCGCACGTACCAGTTGCTCAGGTCGTCGGCGATGAATCCCGACACGGCGCGCACGGCCCGCGTCAGGTTGTAGTCCTCCAGGTCCTGCGTCACCTCGCCCGTCACCGTCGCCAGCCGCGAAAGCAGCCAGCGGTCCAGCACCCCGCGCTCCGCCGGCGCCGCCACGTCGCCGTCGGCCGAGAAGCCCTCGAGGTTGGCGTACATCGCGAAGAAGCGGTACGTCTGGCGCAGCGTGTCGAACGTCTTGCGCTGCACCTCCTTGACGCCTTCCGGATCGAAGCGCTTGGGAAGCCAGGGGTTCGACGAGGACATCAGGTACCAGCGGAGCGCGTCGGCGCCGAACTCGCCGATGGCGTCCCACGGGTTTACCGTGTTCCCCTTGGACTTCGACATCTTCAGGCCCTTGGCGTCGAGCACCAGGTCGTTGACGACCACGTTGCGGTACGCCGGCCCGCGGCCCAGCAGGGTGCTGATGGCCAGGAGCGAGTAGAACCATCCGCGCGTCTGGTCCACCCCTTCGGAGATGAAGTCACCCGGAAACTGGCTTTCCTGCAGCTCCTTGTTCTCGAACGGGTAGTGGTGCTGGGCGAAGGGCATGGCGCCGGAATCGAACCAGACGTCGATCACCTCCGGCGTGCGCTTCATCGTTCCGCCGCACTCGCAGGGGAACGTCACCTCGTCCACGTACGGGCGATGCGGATCGGGAAGCTCGGCCAGCCCCGACTTCTCGCGCAGTTCACCGAACGAGCCGATGAAGTGGATGTGCGAGGGATCGCGCTCGCACACCCAGGCCGGCAGCGGGGTGCCCCAGTAGCGGCTGCGGCTGATCGCCCAGTCGACGTTGTTTTCCAGCCACTCGCCGAACCGACCCGTGCCCATCTCGGGCGGAAACCAGCGGACCTGGGCATTGTTCGCCAGGAGCTGGTCGCGCACCTGCGTGGTGCGGATGAACCACGAGTCGCGCGCCATGTACAGCAGCGGGCTTCCGCAGCGCCAGCAGTGCGGATAGCTGTGCTCTTCCTTGGACGACTTGAAGACGCGGCCGCGGCGCTTGAGCTCGATCACCAGCTCGGTGTCGGCGTCCTTGACGAACTGGCCGCCCACCAGCGGAATGTCTTCGCGAAACCGGCCGCGCTCGTCCACGGGCATGATGATCGGCAGGCCGACCTCCTGCCCCAGCTTGTAGTCGTCGGCGCCGAACGCCACCGCGGTGTGCACGATGCCCGTGCCGTCCTCGGCCGTCACCCAGTCGGCGCCGTACACCTTCCACGCGCGCGCCACCGTCTCGGCGTCGAAGCCCACCGGGTGCGCCCAGTCCAGCGGACGCTGGTAGCCCAGGCCGATCAGCTCGGACGCGGGGAAGGTGCGTGTCACGCCGTCTTCCGAGCCGAACAGCGGCGCCACGCGGGCGCGGGCCAGCACGTAGCGGCGGTCCTCGTGCGCGACCTCAGCGTACTCCAGTTCGGGGTTCACGGCGAACGCCACGTTGCTGACCACCGTCCACGGCGTCGTGGTCCAGACGAGGAACTCGCGGCCGTCGGGCTGCCCACCGGACGACCCCACGATGGGCGCGGTGAAGTACAGGGACGGGTCCTTGACGTCCTTGTAGCCCTGGGCCAGCTCGTGCGACGACAGGCCCGTGCCGCAACGCGGGCAGTAGGGCAGCACCTTGTGGCCCTTGTAGAACAGGCCCCGGTCGGCGATCTGCTTGAGCAGCCACCACACGGACTCGATGTAGTCCGGGTGATAGGTGACGTACGGCTTGGAATAGTCCAGCCAGTAGCCGATGCGCGCCGAGAAGCGCTCCCACTCTTCGGTGTAGGTGAGCACGCTTTCGCGGCACACCTCGTTGAAGCGCGCGATGCCGATCTCCTCGATTTCGCGCTTGCCGCTGATGCCGAGCTTCTTTTCCGCCTCGATCTCCACCGGCAGGCCGTGCGTGTCCCACCCCGCCATGCGCGGGACGAAGCGCCCCTGCATGGTGCGGAAGCGCGCCACCGTGTCCTTGATGGTGCGCGACATCATGTGGTGAATGCCCGGGCGGCCGTTGGCCGTGGGCGGGCCTTCGTAGAACGTGAACGGCTTGCCGTTCGCGGTCCGCTGCAGCGACTGGCGGAAGGTGTCCTCGGCCTGCCACTGCGCGAGGACCTCGTCTTCCAGCGCGTTGACGGACGAGGGGAGCTCGGGAAATTTCTTCATCTGCCGGCCTTCACGAAACGAGCACCCGCCGGGGCGGGACATGGGCGAAAGCTCGTAATATAACGCGCCGGGCAATCGACGCACCCCGGACCGTCGGCGCCATCGCCACCCACGCCTGACGCACCTAAATCCGCGCCACGCCGGCAATCTGTCATCCAGAGGCCCAAGCGCACCGAACTCACCCCCACGCCACTCCACGCGGGCCGAAGGATCTTGCCAGCGTCACATCTCGATCTGGGCGCGGCAGCGAAACGAAAACTTGAGATGCCTCCCGCAGCATTGGTGCGAGCCGAAGCCCTGGGTGTGAGCCCAGCCTGCATGAGGGGGCAGCCGAAGCCTGCTGGGGCGAATAAATTCGCGGCAACAACCACCCGAAGTCCGCCTTCGCGGACTGGCTTCCCCGGGTGCACTCCGCGCCTGTGTGGCGCGCCTGCGGTCCTCGCCATCATTTGTCATCCAGAGGCCCAAGCGCACCGAACTCACCCCCACGCCACTCCACGCGGGCCGAAGGATCTTGCCAGCGTCACATCTCGATCTGGGCGCGGCAGCGAAACGAAAGCCTGAGCCGCGTCCGTCCCGGCATTGGTGGGTGCCCAGGCCTGCCGGGCCGATCGTAGCATCCCATCGACCACGCGCTGCCGACGAGGAGGCTGCTGCTGGCTGGCTCGTCGCCGCGTACATTTCGGGCGAGTCGTCGAACGACCACGAACTCGGCCTCCCCGCAGCTACGCGATCATGACCCCACCACCCCTGCTGCTCCGCCCGTGGCGCCCAGAGGACGCGCCGGAACTTCGCACCGCGATCGACGAAAGCCTCGCGGAGTTGCGCCAGTGGATGACGTGGGGCGCGGACGAGCCGACGCCGCTCGACGTGCTCACCCGCCGCTTGGCGGGGTACGCGGACGATTTCGACGCAGGGTTGCGGTGGAGATTCGCCGTGGTCCATCGGCTGACCGGACGGCTGCTGGGAGGCGCGAGCCTCCACCCCTACCCCGGTCCCGGCGCCCTGGAAGTGGGCTACTGGGTCCGTTCGTCCGAGGTGCGGCAGGGGATTGCTGCGTGCGCGGCGGGTGCGCTCACCCGGCATGCGTTCGAGCACCACCGGGTAGAGAGGGTGGAGATCTGGTGCGATCCCGGCAATCAGGCGAGCGCACGCGTGGCGCTGGCGCTCGGCTTCCAGCCGGTGGGAAGCCGGGAAATCGAGCGGGCGGATGGAAGCCCGCGGCAGGTGGACGTCTACCGTCTTCACGATGTCGATCGGTTGCCCCTGCGCGCGGGCCACGACGTGCTCATCGACGCGGGCCTTCCCCAGCGACCCGCCCACTGAGGGTTACGCGGGCGGACAAAACCTACCCGCGCCGCGACGTCCGAGCCATCTGTCATCCAGAGCCCAAGCGCACCAGGCTTACCCGCACACCGCTCCATGCGGGCCGAAGGATCTTGCATGCGTCATATCTCAGCGCGGGCGCGGCAGCGACACGAAAGCTTTTGACGCGTTCAGCCCAGCATTGGTGTGAGCCGAAGCCTGCTGGGGGAGGCCCAGCCTGCATGGGTGGGTGTCCGAGCCTGCTAGGGTGGGAGCCCAGCCCTGCATGAGGGGGGAGCCGAAGCCTGCTGGGGCGAATGAAGAATTCGCGGCAACAACCACACGAAGTCCGCCTTCGCGGACTGGCTTGCTCGGGTGCACTCTGCGCGTATGTGGCGCGCCCGTGCTGTCACCCCGGAAGGCGCGCCAGGGGACAGTGCTGGCAGCTACTCGCCCTGAACTCATGCATTACAATATTGTGATTGACACCGAGTACCGTCCGGTGTATCTCGCTCGGATACTTCGGCCGGGAGGGAGCGCCAATCATGAATGACACTATCCAGAACAGCGCGAGCGACGTGCTGCGGCGCCGCTACATCAAGGACGATCCGCGCCGCGCCGCCGCAGTGCAGACGGAACGGATCAACGCCGAGATCGCACAGTTGATCTACGACCAGCGGACCGCGGCGGGGCTGACGCAGAAGCAGTTGGCGGCGCTCGTCGGAACCCGCCAGTCGGTCATCAGCCGTCTGGAGGACGCGGATTACGAAGGGCACTCACTTGGCATGCTGCAGCGGATCGACGCCGCGCTGGACCAGCGGCTACACGTCAGCATGACTCCGATCGACCACACGGCGGCAGCTTGACGGAGGTGTGGGGGCTTTCGGGTTCCTCGCACCTGCAAGCCTCCTGGTGGGTTGAGAGGCTTCCCGCAGTTGTTGTGGCGGATTCATCTGCTCCTATGCAGAGACGCGAAAAAGGCCGGGGGATTTGTAGCCCCCGGCCCCACTTACCCAACATGGAGCTACTCGGCTACAGCCGCTCGACCACGCCCTCCACCAAGGCCGTCAGGTTCGGCTCGGCGGCGCCGGCGACGGCGATGATCTTCCGGATGTCGGCCACTTCCAGCGCATCCGGCAGGCACTGGTCGGTGATGATGGAAACGCCCATCACCCGCATGCCGCCGTGGATGGCCACGATCACCTCCGGCACCGTCGACATCCCCACCACGTCGGCGCCCATCATCCGCAGCATGCGGTACTCGGCGCGCGTCTCCAGGTTGGGCCCGGCGACGGCCACGTAGACGCCGCGCCGCAGCGTGATCCCCCGCTCCAGCGCCACCTCCACCGCAATCCGCCGCAGCTCGGCATCGTACACGGCCGACATGTCGGGAAAGCGCGGCCCCAGATCGTCCAGGTTGGGGCCAATGAGCGGGTTGTCGCCCAGCAGGTTGATGTGGTCGGCGATCAGAACCAGGTCGCCCGGGCCCCAGAACGGATTCATCCCGCCGCACGCGTTGGAGACGACGAGCGTGTCCGCGCCCAGCGCCCGCATCACCCGCACGGGAAAGGCCGCCTGCTGAAGGGTGTAGCCCTCGTAGCGGTGAAGGCGCCCCTGCATCGCCACGACCGGCTTGCCGCCCAGCCGGCCCAGCAGCAGCCGCCCCGTGTGCGTCTCGACGGTGGACAGCGGAAAGTGCGGGATCTCGGCGTAGGGGATTTCCGCCTCCACCTCGATGCGCTCCGCCAGCCCGCCCAGCCCGGTGCCCAGGATGATGGCGACGCGCGGCTCCAGCGTGCTCCGGCCGCGGATCTCCTGGACGGCGGCCGCGATCTGCTCTCTCACGTCCACCCGTCAGCTCCCCTGCGCATCGGGATCCTCGTCGCCCCGGCCGACGGCGGAGGTGCGCTCTTCCTCCTGCTCGATTTCCGTCAACTGCCGCTCCACGAGGGCGCGGAATAGGCGAAGGAAGCGCACGCGCTGGCCCTGCAGGCGCCGAAGTGTTTCGGCAGCCATCGTGGCTTGGCGACGCGCCTCGCCCACGATGCGGTCGGCCTCGGCGCGGGCCTCGCGCAGCACCAGGTCGGCCTCGCGGGCGGCCTGCTCGCGCACCTCCTCGCGAAGCTGCTGGGCAGAGACCAGGGCCTCGTTCATGGCGCGCTCGCGGTCGCGGTACGCGGCAATGGATTCCGCCATCCCCTCCACGCGAACGCTCAGCCCGGCGTTCTCACGCACCAGCTCCTCGAAGCGCTGGGCGACCGTGTCCAGGTAGTCGTCTACCGACGCGGCGTCGTACCCGCGGACTACCTTCCGGAAGTCGCCCTTCTTCTTTCGTACGTCCAGCGGCGTGAGATCGATCATCGCCCGCGCTCTCCAAAGAGGGTCGAGCCCACGCGGACGAGGGTGCTTCCCTCTTCCACCGCGATCTCGTAGTCGTTGCTCATTCCCATCGAAAGCTGGCTTCCATTGAAGGCGGGTACCTGCCGCGCCGTATCCTCGCACAGCCGCCGCGCCGCCGCGAAGGTGCGCCGGATGACGGCCTGGTCGTCGGTAAACGGCGCCATGGTCATCATCCCCCGCAGCCGCAGGCCGGGCAACTCCGCCATCCGCCCGATGGCATCCACCGCCTCGTCGGCCGCCAGCCCGAACTTGCTCTCCTCGCCCGAGGTGTTCACCTGGACGAGCGCGTCGACGGTGGTCCCCGCGCGCTCCGCCTCTTTCGAGAGCGCTTCCGCTAGGCGGAGCGAATCCAGCGAGTGCACCAGGTCGGCGAGCTCCACCGCCTTGCCGGCCTTGTTGCGCTGAAGGTGGCCGATCAGGTGCCAGCGCACGGCCGCGCGGCCCACGACGGCCACCTTGTCCTCCATCTCCTGCACGCGGTTCTCGCCCACGTCAGCGAGCCCGGCGGCGATGGCGGCCTGCACGATCTCCGGCGGATGCGTCTTGGTTACGGCCACGAGCGTCACGTCGCCGGTGCGCCCGGCGCGCTGCATCGCCCGCTCGATCCCCTCCCGAACCTCCGCAACCCGCGCGGCCAGCATCTCGGCGTTCATGCCGACGATTGTATGTCGTTGCGGGGGCGGTAGCAAGCGAGCGGAGCAGTCAGGGCAGGCCGTGGAACAGGTCCGCCAGCTCGCGTGGGGCGGTGGTCTGGGGATTGTGGCCGGCGGGCATCTGCAGCACGGTCCAGCCGTGTGCGCGGGCCCGGTCCGCGTACGGGGAGAACGAGTCCGTCTGCTTGCCGGGCTCCATCGTCAGGACGTACGTGGCGCGGAGGCCGCGGCCGGGTGGATGGGCGAGAAGCAGCGGCTCGGCGAAGCTGCGGTACGGATGAGGAACGTCCCATGGCGGATCGCGCGCCGGCTCCAGCCAGGGCGGCACGATCATCCCGAACCGCGTCCAGCTTGCAAGGGTGGAATCGCGCAGCGGCGAGCTGAGGCTCAGCACGCTTTCTCCGTGCTCCGGCAGGTACGCATCCAGGTACACCAGGTGGCTGATGCGGTCCGGCACCTGGTCCGCCACGCCGGTGATCACCATCCCGCCGTAGCTGTGCCCTACGAGGACGACGCCGCGCAGGTCCTCGTAGACCAGCGTGTTGACGATGTCGCGCACGTGCGTGCCCAGCCCCACCTCGGGCGAGCCCAGGTGCACGCGCTCGCCCAGGCCCGTGAGCGTCGGCCGATAGACGGTGTGGCCGCGCGCGGTCAGCAGCGAATCCACGCGCTTCCACGCCCATCCCCCGCCCCACGCGCCGTGCACGATGACGAACGTCTTCCGCGCGGCTGGATCGGGCGCATCCTGTGCGGCGGCGCCCGTCCCCGGCAGACCCAGGAGGACGAGCGCCGCCAGGAGCGGCACGCAGGAGCGTCGGAGAGAAGTCATGCGGATGTCCGGAGCGCGGAGCGAGATCAGTCGCCGGTGAGGACGCCACGGCGCTCCACTCCGCCCGGAGCGCCTTCGTTCAGCATCTTCTCCAACTGGTCAGGCGTCAGGTGGCGGTGCAGGCGGCCGCCGTGGGCCAGGGAGATGGCGCCCGTTTCCTCGGATACCACCACCACCATCGCATCCGTCTCCTCCGAGAGGCCGAGGGCGGCGCGGTGGCGCGTGCCCAACGTGCGGTCGTCCAGGACGGACTGGGTGAGCGGCAGGATGACGCCCGCCGCCACGATCTGGTCGCCGCGGATGACCGCCGCGCCGTCGTGGAGGAGCGAGTACGGGGTAAAGATGTTCAGCAGCAGCGCGTCGGATACGCGGGCCTGCAGGGCAGTGCCCGATTCCAGGTACTCGCCCAAACCGACTTCGCGCTCCACGGCGATGATGGCGCCCACCTTGCCGCGCGACATCTCTTCCACCGCCTGCGACACCTCTTCCGCCACCTGCATCTGCTCCAGCCGCGAGAACACGCGAAGGAGCCGGTTCTGCCCCAACTGGGCAAGGGCGCTGCGAAGCTCCGGCTGAAAGACGATCAGCGCGGCGATCACGCCGAACTCGAAGACGCGCTCCAGCAGGTACTCCAGCAGCGACAGGTTCAGCACCCGCGCCGCGCCGTAGGTGGCCACGACGGCAAAGATGCCCAGCAGCATCTGGATGGCGCGCGTTCCCGCCAGCACCCGCAGCACGCGGTAGACGACGACGGCGACCACCAGGATCTCGAGGAGGTCCTTCCAGTCGGGCGCCAGGAAGCCGAAGCGCTCCACCAGGCCGTTCACGAGCCCTCCGGCGAAAGCCGCAGCACCGCGTGCGCCACGTCCAGCGCGTGACGGGTGGAGCGGACGTCGTGCACGCGGAAGATGCGGGCGCCCCGCGCCAGCCCGGCCACGCACGCCCCCACGCTCCCCGCGTCGCGCAGGTCCGCCGGAACGCCGCCCAGGAGCGCGCCGATGAACGACTTGCGCGATGCACCCAGCAGCACGGGGCGCCCCAGCCGCCGCTCCAGGCGCGCCAGCCGTGCGATCAATTCCAGGTTCTGCTCCGCGGTCTTGGCGAACCCGATGCCGGGGTCCAGCACGATCCGCTCGCGCGCGATCCCGGCCCGGTCCGCACGCTCCAGCGCCTGCTCCAGCTCCGCCGCCACGTCGTCCACCACGTCCCCGTAGTCCGTCATCCGCTGCATGGTTTCGGGCGTGCCGCGCATGTGCATCAGCACCAGCCCGGCGCCGGAGGGAGCGACGATCCCGCCCATCCGCGCGTCGCCCAGCCCGGAGACGTCGTTGATGACGTCCGCGCCGCCGTCCAGCGCCTCGCGCGCCACGTCCGCCTTGCGCGTGTCGACGGAGACGGGAACATCAAGCGCGTCCTTGATGGCGCGCAGCACAGGCACGACGCGCGCCGCCTCTTCGTCGGCGGAGACGGCGGGGGCACCGGGCCGCGTGGACTCGCCGCCGACGTCGATCAGGTCCGCGCCGTCCTCCGCCATCCGCCGCGCCTGCTCCACGGCGCGGGCGGGGTCCAGAAACCGGCCGCCGTCGCTGAAGCTGTCGGGCGTCACGTTCAGGATGCCCATCACCAGCGGCCGGTCCAGCGACAGCACGCGCCCGCGGATCGCCCAGACGTCGTTGGAGACGGTTGGCGAACGCGGCAGATCGAGACGTGCGCTGGAGATGACCATGGGGCCGAAAGTATCGAACGCAAAAGCGCCAAGGCAAGCACGCAGTTGATTTGGAACGCTGTCAGGTGGGGCGTGAGGTTGGAGGCTGCACCCGCGCTCCCTTGGCGCCGAGGCCGCGCACGGCGAATGATGAATTCGCTGCAACAACCACACGATGTCCGCCTGCGCGGACTGCACGCGTTTGTGGCTCGAGCGGTCGGGCGCGCCCATGCTTTCATGCAAGGCCGGCCGCGCTCCGCGTGCAGGTGAAGCCCCGAACCGCGGCGCGACAGCACGACGTGTCGTACCTGCCTGAAGCACGTTTGTCATCCCGATCGAGCGGCCCCGGCGATCCCTGACGCCTGCACCAGAGACCGCAGCGACTGAGGGATCCGCCACACACTCCGCGTGGCGCGCCGCGACCGCGGATCGAGCCGATCCAGTTGTTGGTACCGTTACAGACGGGCGCGGTTCGCGCGCGTAGAGAAACGTGGGAATGATGTTTCCGCTGCTGGTGAGCGGGAAGCGCAGTGTGTGGCGGATCCCTCAGTCGCTGCCGTCATCGGTGTGCGGGCAGGTCTTCCTTGGCCGCTCCATCGGGATGACATCGGCTGCTCCGGTGCGTCGGGCCGTGACGCAAAACATCCCGGGCTCCATGGGGGAGCCCGGGATGTTTTCGGCCACCGAAGTGACCGTACTTACCGTAGTGACCGTCGTTACCGCCGTTACGCGAGCCTCGGCTTCAATCCCTCGATGCCGCCGGCCGGCTTGGGCCGGTCGGGCGCGGGCGCCGGCAGGCCGGCGAGGTCGGGCGGGCCCGGCTCGTCAAGCGGCTTCAGCGGCGGCAGTTCCTTGCCCGCGGCCAGCAGCAGCACGTCGTCGCGCGTCAGCGTCTCGCGCTCCAGCAGCTGGTTGGCCACGGCGTGCAGCAGGTCGATGTTCTCGCGCAGGGTGTCACGCGCGCGGCCCAGTGCCTCGTTCAGCACGCGCCCCACCTCGGCATCCACCAGCTCCGACATCTTTTCCGACACCTCGCGCCGCTGCCCGATGTCGCGCCCCAGGAACACCTCGTGCTCGCCCTCGGCGATGGCCACGGGGCCCACGGCGTCGCTCAGCCCCCACTGCGTCACGTAGCGCCGGGCGATGCGGGTGGCCTGCTGGATATCGCCCGACGCGCCGGTGGTCACCCGGTCGCGCCCGAACACCAGCTCCTCGGCCGCGCGCCCGCCGTACGTCATCACCAGCTTGGCTTCCAGCTGCTGGCGGGTGACGGAGACGCGGTCGTCCTCGGGCAGGGTGAACGCCAGCCCCAGCGCGCGCCCGCGCGGGATGATGGTCACCTTGTGCAGCGGGTCGTTCCCTGGAATGGTAACCGTGCAGACGGCGTGGCCAGCCTCGTGGTACGCCGTCAGCCGGCGCTCCTCGTCCTTCATCACGAACGAGCGGCGCTCGGCGCCCAGCATCACCTTGTCCTTGGCCTCCTCGAAGTCGCCCATGTACACCTTGTCGCGCCCGCGGCGGGCGGCGAGCAGGGCGGCCTCGTTCACCAGGTTGGCCAGGTCGGCGCCGGCCATGCCGGGGGTGCCGCGCGCCAGCACGTTCACGTCCACGTCGGGCGCGGTGGGCACCTTCTTCATGTGCACCTTGAGGATGCCCTCGCGGCCGCGCAGGTCCGGCAGGTCCACCACGATCTGGCGGTCGAAGCGGCCGGGGCGCAGCAGCGCCGGGTCCAGCACGTCGGGGCGGTTGGTGGCGGCCACCAGGATCACCCCGTCGTTCCCCTCGAACCCGTCCATCTCCACCAGCAGCTGGTTGAGCGTCTGCTCGCGCTCGTCGTGCCCGCCGCCCAAGCCGGCGCCGCGGTGGCGGCCCACGGCGTCGATCTCGTCGATGAAGATGATGCAGGGCGCGTGGCTCTTGCCCTGCTCGAACAGGTCGCGCACGCGGCTGGCGCCCACGCCCACGAACATCTCCACGAAGTCCGAGCCCGACATGCTGAAGAAGGGCCGCCCGGCCTCACCCGCCACGGCGCGTGCAAGCAGCGTCTTGCCCGTGCCCGGAGGGCCCACGAGCAGCGCGCCCTTGGGAATGCGCCCGCCCAGCCGGCCGAACTTCTTGGGGTCCTTCAAAAACTCCACGATCTCCTGCAGCTCGGCCTTGGCCTCGTCGGCGCCGGCCACGTCGTCGAAGCTCACCTTGGGGGTGTCGCCCGACAGCATGCGCGCCTTGCTCTTGCCGAACTGGAAGGCCTTGTTGCCGCTGGCCTGCATCTGCCGCATGAAGAAGATCCACAGGGCGATGATCAGCAGCCAGGGGAGCGACGCCAGGAGCAGCCGGCCCACCCCCACGGCCGGCTCGCGCGCGCTGATGCGCACGTTGGCGGCCTCGAGCGCGGTGATCATGTCCTCGGAGTCGCGGACGGGCGCGCGGGTGCGGAAGCGGTGGAACCGCTGCAGCTGCTCACCCGTGCCGCGCGTCCAGGGCTGCTTGACGCGCCCCTCCACCATCACGCCGTCGATGACCGTCACCGAGTCGACGTTGCCCTTCTTGAGCTCGGCCTTGAACTCGGAATACGCGATGTCGCGCACCGGCTCGGCGCGGCGGCTGGTGAGCTGAACGGTAAGGATGGACACCATCACCAGCACCAGCCAGAACCCGGCGGTGCGCGTGACGCGGCCCAGCTTGGGCGGCTGGGGCTTGGGAGTGCCCTTTTCTTCGTCTGCCATGGACTGCTTTTTCCCTTCCGGGGCCGCGGCGGGCGCGGGGTCCCGTCGCGCGAATAATCAGGTCAGCCGGCCCGGCCGCTCAGGGGGCGATCACCCCGATGAACGGCAGGTTCCGGTAGAATTCCGAATGGTCCAGCCCGTACCCGATGACGAACTCCAGCGGGCAGTCGAAACCCAGCCAGCGCGGCTCCTGCGCCAGGTTGCTGGCGATGTGCTTGTGGAGCAGCGCGCAGACTTCCAGCGACTTGATGTTGCGCCCCCGGAGCAGCGGGATCAGGCGGTTGAGGGTGGTGCCGCTGTCGACGATGTCTTCCACCAGCACCACGTGCTTGCCTTCGATGCTGGCCGGCGTTTCGTACAGCAGGTTCACCTGGCCGGAGCTGGTGGTGCCGCTGCCGTAGCTGGAGGCGACGAGGAAGTCCACCTCCATGGGCCGGTTGATGCTGCGCACCAGGTCGCTCAAAAAGATGAACGATCCCTTGAGCGTGCCCAGCACCAGCAGTTCCTCGTCGCGCGGATAGGCCTCGGTGATCTCGGCCCCGATCTCCCGCACCCGCTGGGCGATCTGCTCGGCGCTGAACAGCACCCGTGATACGGAGTGCCCGCCGGTGCGGGCAAGGTCGAGTTCGGTGTCAGACATCGGAGACCAGAAGAGTGATGGCCCGTTCCCCGGGCCGGGGCGCCAGGCCTTCGGCGGTGCCCACGCCGGGCACCCACAGCACGGACCCGGCGGCGTCGGCCAGCACGGGCGCGGCGCGGCGCGCGCCCACGGGCAGGCGCGCCTCGCCGAACAGCTTCTTGAGCGGGCGCGTTCCCGCCCGCGTGCGCATCCGGTCGCCCGGCATCCATCCCCTCAGCGCCAACGGCCAGGCGACGCGGTCCGCGGCCATGCACACGGTGGCGGAATCCGCCTTTGCCCCGGGCCGCACCTCGCCTTCGGCCCAGCGCGCCACGCGCTCCCGGCCGCCGACGCGGAACCGGCCCTCGCCCGCGGCCCCCGTGATGGCCAGGGGCAGGTCGGGCAGCGGCTCGCCCAGGTTCTCGGCCGCGCGGTGAAGGCGCGCGACGCCGAACTCCGTGGTGATCAGTACGCCACCTGGGAGCCGAAGGGTCCGTCCGCTGGGTGCCTGGCTGATAAACTCAAGCGCCGTGCGGGTTCCCGCCCGGTCGGGGACGGTGGCCAGCCGGCGCAGCGCGGCACGGAGCAGGCGGGCGGCTACGGGCCAATCATAAGCCGCGAAGCGCTCGCGAACAAGCAGCAGCGCCCCGTCTTCTTCGTGCACCGCCTCGGCAAGCAGGGGCGCGAGCACGGCTTCCCACGCGGCCTCGTCTTCGCGGGCCAGCTGGGCCAGCCGCACCAGGCTGGCACGCGCGCCAGCCGCCACCGTGCGCTCGATCAGCGGGAGCAGCCCGCGGCGGATGCGGTTGCGGGCGGGGTCCAGCGACCGGTTGCTGGGATCGTCGCGCCAGCGCAGCCCCGCGGCGCGTGCGTAGCGGCGGAGCTCCGCGCGCCAGAACGGAAGGAGCGGGCGGATCAGCCCGGTCGCGTCCACCGGGGGGATGCCGGCCAGCCCGTGGATGCCCGTGCCGCGCAGCACGCGAAAGAGCACGGTTTCGGCCTGGTCGTCGGCGTGGTGGGCGGTGGCGAGGTGGGTGGCGCCGGCCCCGGCCTGCGCGGCGCGGAGAAAGGCGTACCGCGCGTCGCGGGCTGCTTCCTCCGTCCGCGGCGGAGGGTCCGCGCGCGCCTCGGAGAGCGGAACGCCCCAGGCGCGGCACAGGCCGCGGACCCAGCGCGCGTCGGCTTCGCTGCCGGGGCGCATCGCGTGGTCGAAGTGCGCGGCGGACAGGGTCATCGAGGGATCGTCCGCCGCGAAGCGCAGCAGGTGCAGCAGCACCACCGAATCCATCCCGCCCGACACCGCCACCATCACGTGCGCGCCGGTGCCCCGGACGCCCAGCGTCTCGAGGTTCTGGCGAACGCGCTGGTCGAGCGGGGGTGGAGGGGTGCGGGGCATTCCGGGAGGGTGATGGAGGATCGGAGGCAGCCGGGCGACATCAGAGCGGGGTCGACTGGCTGACGCACCGGCCTCGGCGCCCCCCTCTCCCAACCTCTCCCCCGCAAACTGCGCGGGGGAGAGGCGTCAGCTCGGTGCGCGCGGGGGGTGCGGTGCGTCGGCGGGCGATCTTGATGGGTTCGGTGCGCTTCGGCGGCTGCGGCGCAGTCCCCGGCTGGACCCTCCCCGCATGCTGCGCATGCGGGGAGGGGAGAATTCGATTGCGCTTCGGCTGGCGTGGTGCGCCAGACTGGCTCCCTTCCCCCGCGCAGTTTGCGGGGGAAGGGCTGGGGATGGGGGGCGCCGGCCCGAGCACCAGGCCGACCCTCGCGCACCTGAACCCCGAAGTGTACCCCCTCTCCCACGCTGTTTGTGGGAGAGGGTGGCACGCGTGTCAGCGCGGACGGGTGAGGGCCCCACGGCAGCCGAGGCCTCGGCTACGGTGACCGCTGCCGCGCCCCGGCTTGTACGTGTCCGCGGCTAGATCCTTCGGCCCGCGACGTCTGTGCTGCGGGCCGTTACCGTGCGCCTGGCCCTCAGGATGACAGGCCTCGTCCGTTCCCGCCGGACCGCCTCCCCACCTCGTCGACCGGCGGGCGCCTGGCGGAGTTCACCGTCAGTTCCGAGTGCACGCCGCGCACCCCCTCCACGTCCCACGTGTCGTCCGTGGCGTAGCGCACCTCGTGGTAGTCGGGAAGCTCGCCGCGCAGCATCACCACCCCGTCCTTCACCTCCACCGTAATCGCCTCGGCGTCTACCCAGGTGTCGTAGAAGAGCGCGTCCTCCACGTCCTTCTTCACCTCTTCATCCGGGCGGCGGCGCGTGCGCAGGCGGTGGTGGTACGGGCCCAGGCCGTAGCGCGCGGGGCCGTGCAGGTTTCCGCTCTCCCACTGTCCGTCTTCCCGCAGCGGCTGGGGCCCGCGGTCGTTCGGCACGCGCCCTCCGCCAGCGCCGGGATACGGGCGAAAGTCGCCGCCGTAGCCACCCCGCGGACCCATCCCCATTCCGGGTCCCGCGCCGCGGGCCGGGTTCCAACCGCTGGGACCCGCCCAGCCGGCATCGTATGACGGCATCCGTCGTTCCTCCGGGACTCGTGCTGATCCCATGGCGAGTGTGCGCCGGGCGGCGCGGGCCCATTGCCCGCGCCGCCCGAAATCGCCCGCGTCAGGGCCGCAACAACCGTTCCAGCCAGGGCTCCATCTCGTCGTCCGCAGGGCCGGGCGGAAGGGGCCGGCCCGCCACCTCGTGGAGCACCCGCGCCAGCCGGTCGGGCCGGTCGGTGATCACCCCGTCCGCGCCCCACGAGAGCAGCCGGCGCATGTCTGCTTCGTCGTCCACCGTCCACACGTGGACCGCCACGTTGTGCGCGTGCGCCTCGGCGATCCAGCGCGGACTCAGCACCTGCCGGCCGCCGCTGCGCTCGGGCATCTGGAAGGCGTCCACGGGCGGGCGGTAGAGGCGCGTCGCGTGCGCCAGGTGCAGGGCGTAGAACGCGTACAGGTCCTGTCCGCCCGCGCTGGTGGGCCCCGCGTAGTCGTGAAAGAGCGAGCGGTTGCGGCTGTCCCCGGCGGCGATCAGGACGCGGTGCGCGGACCCGGTTTCCTGGATGGTCCGCAGGACGGCGGCCTGCGCGCGCCCGTCCTTGACCTCCACGTTCACGCGCGCGGCGGGGAGGGCGTCCAGCACCTCGCGCAGGGTGGAGATGCGCACGCCGGTGTCGCGGAAGGGGAAGGTGCGTCCGCCGTCGGGGGTGTAGCGGTAGCCGGCATCCAGGCGCTGCAGCTCCGCCAGGGTGAAGCCCGCCACGTCGCCCGAGCCGTCGGTGGTACGGTCCACCTGCGCGTCGTGAATGACCACGCACTCGCCGTCGCGGGTGGGCTGCACGTCGATCTCCAGCAAATCGGCGCGCCACCAGTGCAGGGCGCGCCGAAAGGCGAGGAGCGTGTTTTCGGGCGCCAAGCCCGAGCCGCCTCGGTGGGCGATCAGCAGGGGCGCGCCGGCAAGGTACCGGTGCCCGGGGCGCGAGCCGCCACCGAGCGGAAGCCAGGGAGAGCGCACGGGAAGCGGAATCCGCGCGCGGCGGATCAGGCCGCGGCTTCCAGCCGGTCGATCTCGCCGGACGTAAGGCCGTACAGGCGGTACAGCACCAGGTCGATCAGCCGGCCGGTCATCACGCGGGCGTACACCAGCTTCTGCGAGTCGGCGCCGCTTTCCACGTAGGCCGTCAGGTCCAGGTACTTGTCGCCGAGCATGGTGAGGATCTCCTCGACCGCGTCGGGGTGCGGGCGGGCCGGGGCCAGCGCGTCGGCGGGAACCTTCTCCACCAGCAGCCCCTCGATCAGCGCCAGGAACCCGGAGAACACCATTTCCGTCAGGTGCCCGCCGGGAATGGCCTCCTCGTCGGTCAGCTCTTCCCAGGCCAGCTCGTTGTCGTACAGGTCTTCGCCCTGGCGCTTGAAGTTGTCGAGCCCTTCGGGCGAAAGCGGCTCCGCGTCCTTGGCCACGCGCTCCGCCGGGCGGCTCAGCGCTTCCAGGATGCGCGCGCGGCGGCGCTCTACGTAGGCGGCTCCAGACACGGGGGCGGCGGCTTGGCTGCTCATGGGGATCAACGGTTCCTGCGGGGCTGCGGACATCGGTTTGGGGGGCTGAACATAGGCTGGACGCGGGCGGGCCGCAACGTGGGAAGTGCGGGGGAGTGCGTGAGTGCGTGAGTGCGGAAGTGCAGGAGACGCTCCGGCGCGTCAGGCGTGCTGGGCGGTGGCTTCGGGTTCTGCCGAGGAGGGAATGGATGGCTGCGCGTCCACGTCGGCCAGGGACAGGTCCGCGCCGTCCAGGGAGCCGGGGTCCAGGCGCGCACCCGCCAGGTCGGCGCCGCGCAGGATGGCGCCCTCCAGCTTCGCGCCGGTCAGGTCGGCCCCGGTCAGGTTGGCACCGGTGAAGTTGGCGCCGCGCAGGTCTGCGCCGCACAGCCGCGCGCCCGTGAGGTCGGCGTGCTCCAGCGCCGCGTGCTCCAGCCGGGCGGCCGACAGGCCGGTGCCGTGAAGGTATGCGCCGGTGAGGTTGGCGCCCTTGAGGTGTGCGCCCTCCAGGTCGGCGCCGGTGAGCACGGCACCCTTCAGGAACGCACCCGTCAGCCGCGCGCCCTTGAGGTGCGCCCACTCCAGGAACACGCCCTCGGCGTACGCCCACTCCATCGTCAGCCCCTCGCCGTGCACGCCCCACAGGTTGGCGGCCTTCAGGAACGCTTCGGTGAGGTTGGCTTGCGTCAGGTCCGCGCTCACCAGGACCGCCCCGGCCAGCTCCGCGCCAGACAGGTTGGCCCCGCGCAGCGACGCGCCCGACAGGTGGGCGCCCTTGAGGATCGCCCGCTCCAGGTTGGCCCCGCCCAGCTCCGCCCGCTCCAGCCGCGCGCCCCGCAGGTCCGCCCCGCGCAGCCGCAGGTGCCCGGCGGCGATGAGCATCCACAGGTCGCGGTCTGAGAGAATGCGGGGCTCCATGGGCAGGCTCAGGTGGCAGGTGGGATTCAGCCGCGGTCCACGCCTTGGGGCGCAAGCCGCCAGCGCATGCGGCCGGCCCAGCCGCAGCGGGGACACTCGCGGGCTGCGCCGCCGAGCCGGGCGAGGGCGCGGTCCAGCCCGGTGGTCCGCCCTGGCTGCCCCGTGACGGCGCGGCAGGTGGGGCATACCGGGGCCTCCGGAAGCGCGGCCACGTAGCGCAGCGCGACGTAGGATGCGATCAGAGCGACGGCGAGCACCGCCCACACCACTGCGGCCAAAGGCACCTCCCTGCGCCGCTTGCGTTTGGCCAGCCACGGGGGGGCCGACTCCGGACAGAGCTTATGCAACGCGCGTTCCCGCCGGATCGCACGGACCTTGCTCAGGGGCCAGGCTCCCCCGCAGCCTGGCGGCGGAAGCGGGGGCACGGATGCCGCATCAGGCGCCACCCGGAGCCCGGCACGGGCGCCGGCGCTGAACAACGAACCGCAGGAGTGACGACCATGACCGATCGCAACGTGGACCCCGCCTTCGATCCCGAGGAGATCGACGACGCCGATCCCCTCGGGGAGCAGGCGTTCGCCGAGGCCGGCTTTCAGGACGCCGACGACGGCGGACCCGACTTCTCCGCTCCGGGCCTGGTGGATTCGGCCGACGACAAGCGGCCCGGCGGCTTTGGGCAGAAGGTGGCGGGCGTGCCCGAGGACCAGCAGCGCGTGTTGAACACGCCCAGCGAGCAGCGCCCCGACAGCGAGAACGCCGTCATCCGCGAGCGCGGCGGCGCGAGCAAGGGCGACCCGGCGGTCGGCGGCACACGGCCGGACTGAGCGGGAACGGGGGATGAAAAGAGCCGGCGGCCGCTGATGCGACCGCCGGCTCTTTCTATCCTCGTAGACGACGAGCGTCCTGCGCGCTACTCCATGCTGGCCAGGTACTTCAGCGCGCTGATGCCGGGCATGAAGAAGTAGGCACCGCCGCGCGTGGTGACGAAGCGCGGAAGCTCCTTCACCCGGTGGCGCACCGGGCAGCGCTGCTCCACGAAGTTGCTCACCTGCGCGGGGTCCACGTGGTCGCCCACCGGGTGCGGCCCGATCAGCGGGTCCGGGTCGGCGTACAGCCCATCGAACTTCATGCTGTTCACCCAGGTGCTCTGCACGAACTCGAACTGGCGCCCGATGTCCGTGTTGAAGCAGATGAAGTGAAGCCCACGCCCCCGGTCGTCCGTGTTCGCGGCGATGATGTCGGCCGGGTCGAACGACGGGACCAGCGGCTGGCCGTACGCACGCCCGCGGCGCAGCAGGCGGTGCCGGTCGGCCACGAGAAGGCTGCCCTCGGGGCCAGGCTCCATGCCGTCGCGCGGGTTGGTGCGGCGGATGTGCGCGCCCAGCGGGCACTTGTCGCCGCGCTCGTCGGCCCACTTGCCCGAGTACATGAAGTCGTTGGCGGTCTTCAGGTCGAACTCGGCCGGCTCGGCGTCCGGATGGCGCGCGAGCGGGGCGCCGTTGGGCCAGCGGCCCACGATCTTGGCGCCCAACCGCTTGCGCTCCTCGGCATCGTGGCGGGCCTTGGCATCCAGGAACTGCCAGAAACGCTGCACGTGCTGCTCCATCTGGCGGAACGTCACGTAGCTGGCGTTGCGGCCCAGGTCGCGCCGGGCCGGGGTGCCCGGAGGATCATCCGGGTCGGCGGCGGCCAGGGGAAGCACCGCGCGGGAGGCGGGCGTCTCGGGCACCGTCGGTGAGTCGGGGATCTGCCCGTAGGCGTTCGTGTAGCCCAGCAGCACCTCGCCCGCGGGGACCACGGCCTCGGTGGGCGACGGCGCCTCGTCGTCATCGGGAGCGCCGAACCCGGCGATGCGCGGCTGCGCGATGCCGTCGTGGAAGCCGAAGTGCTCCTTGTCGGCCTCCAGCATGATGCTGCCCAGCGGCGCGCCCAGCCGGGCGCCGTGACGCTCGGCGCGCGCCGCCTCGGCATCCACCATCTCCTTCAGCCGCTCGGGGGTGCCGGCGTACAGGTACACCATGGCGTGCACGGTGTCGTCGGGCCCGCCCCACGACCACGTCTCCGGCGCCGAGGGGCCGTTGTCCCCCAGCACGCGCTGCTTGTGCTCGGTGATCATCCCCTCGGTGAACTCCTGGGCGAAGGTGTCCATCTCCTCGTCCTTCAGCCCCAGCGCCCTGAGCCCCTCGGCCGTGAAGCCCACGTTGAGCGCGTGGCCTTCCTTTTCCACCACCGAGCTGCGCTTGCCGCCCGAGGTGACGGCGCCCCCGACGTCGCCCACCCAGCGCCGGGCGGCGGCCGCGTCGGCGGGCAGGTACACGGGCAGGTAGTCGGCATGCTTCAGCGCGTAGAAGCTGCGCGCCACCAGCCCCTGCACGTCGTGCATCTCCACCCTGGTCGCCGGGGTAGGCTTCGGCTTGGCGGTGGAGAGCGCCGGACCGGTGTTGTCGACGTTGGTGGTGCCGCCGAAACGGCGCACCCACAGCCCGGCCTCGGCGGCGGTCATGTCGCCGTACAGGCCCAGGCGCATCTTGCTGTTGTTGTTGATGTTGTCCACCGAAAGCCAGCGGTACGCACTGTACCACACCTGCGTGGGGATCTGGCTGTCGCGCGAGTACGTCTTGAACTTCTGCTCGTCGGTGGCGCCGTCCTGGATCAGGTTCTTGGTCCGCGGAAAGCCCACGCAGTTGCTCCACACGCCGGTGAGGCCGCTGTGCGACTTGTCGATGAAGTCGCCCAGGTAGTTTTCCCAGCTGCCGTCGAAGTTGCTGAAGAACTCCAGGCGGCGCCCCTCGTCCACGATCACCCAGCGGGCGAAGTGGATGGACGGAATGCCGGCCAGCGTGCCCTGGTTGCTCAGGTACTTCGCCGAGAAGTTGATGAACGCCAGCACCGCGCGCAGGATCGTCCCCCGGAACCAGAGCGGCTCCTTGATGTAGATGACGCTGCTCATCTGGTTCTGGACGATCCGGTCTTCGACGGAGAGCAGGTCGTCGATGCTCTTGTTCTGCAGGATCACCGGATCCGTCTTTTCCAGCTTGCGCAGGAACAGGTACGCCGCCCCCAGCACCACGACCGCCACCGCCACCAGCCCGCCCACCACCGTCAGGGCCGTGCTCCACGATCCCGTCACCAGCCGCACCACCACGGTCAGCGCCGCCAGCACGGCCAGCACCGCGCCGATGGCCACCTGCTTCAGATAGTCCGGGTTGAAGAGCAGCTTGGGGAAGGGCCCCGGCTGCTGGCGCGCCCACGCGAAGTCGGGGTTCTGGAACACCCAGTCGCGCACCCGGTTGCGAATGGCCAGCGGCTCGCGGGGGAAGTCGTCCTTGCCCGCGTTCTCGTCCAGGTACCGCTCGATGGCCTGGTGAAGCTCTTCTTCCCGGTGGATCTGGTCCACCGAGCGATGCATGGTCCCGGTGTAGAAGGTGTTCGAGCGCAGGTGGTGCCGCAGCATGAAGCCGTGCACGGCCGCGCGGTCGTGGCTGCCGGGCCATCCCTCGCAGTGGTTGAACACCCGGTCCAGCCCCGGGCCGGCCACGGCCAGCAGCTCGTCGATGTGCTCGTCGAGCGGGCCGTCGAAGTCGGTGGCGAACAGCAGCTTGGGCGGGATCGGCGGCCCCTTCACCTGCACCTTGCCGTCGTACTCCGGAAGCTTGTTGGTGGGCCAGGGCGAGGGCTCGTGCACCAGGATGCGCGCGAAGTGAAGCGTGGTGATCTTCGCGAACGGGATGATGCAGTTGACTTCGAAGTCGTAGCCGTCGTTGGGATTGGCCACTTCCTTGAGCAGCGCCTGTAGCTCGTCGTAGTGGCCGGCCTTCACCGGCACCATCACCAGGAGCGACGCCTGGCTGGTGTGCCCGTCGGTCTTCGCCGACTCCAGCTTCTGCAGCGGCGTCCGCGTGCGCGCGGCGGCCACCTGCCGGCGGCGGTGCAGCTTGTCGGACACCACGGTGGTCTCGGCGCCGACGTGCACCCTGGTTTCGCCCTCGGGGGGAGAAGCGATCGCGGGGACCTGGATGACGTTGGGATCGGTCGCGGCGGACTGCGGCTGGTCCGGGCCGGGAGGGGCGAGCGGGTTGTCGCTCATCAGCGGGGGCTCCTGCTTACGCGAGGGTTTTGCCGGCGGAGGGTAGAGCGGAGAGGCCGGCGGGGACCGGGCCGTTCGGAGCGGAGAGCGTGGGGAGGGTGCTTCCGTGGAGAAACGGGCCGGATCGGGGATGCGCATGTTTACGCAAATTAGGGTCCGTCCGCCTCTCGTTCGCGCCCATTTTCCAAGTCGTTCAGGGATAGTCAGTTACGCGCACCCCCTGCATTCTGCCTGGGATTGGCGGTGGGGCGGTGGGACGCACGCTCCCCAGACGACCGGGACACGCGCACCCCTGCATGCTGCCTGCGGATGCAGCATGCAAAGAGAAAGATTGTCCGCTCACAGCAGGGTGCTTATCATGGTGCGGCCCCGGCTCCCTACCCCGCCGGCAACCCCTCGCCAGACCATTCCTCCCGCGAAAGGCATCCCCCGTGAGTACCCTGGCCCCGCCCCCGCCCGCCGCCGCCGGCACCGCCCCCGCGCGCCAGCCGCAGTCGCCCAACGCGCAGGGCGGCCTGAAGATCCGCATCAAGCGCCGAATCTTCTACGCGCTCACCGGGCGCCGCGTGCTGCGCGCCGTGTTCGCGGTCCTGCGCCGGCACGCGCCGCTGGCCAAGGTGGGCACCCGCGTGGTCGTCAGCCGCCACGCCGACGTGCTGGAAACGCTGGACCGCGACGAGGTGTTCACCATCAGTCAGGTGAACGGGCCGTCCATCGACCGCATCAACGGGCCCTTCATCCTGGCGATGGACCGCGGGCCGGAGTACGACCGCGACCACGCCGCCCTGCGCTCGTGCGCGCGGCGCGAGGACGCCGGGCGCATCCGCGAGATGGCGCGCGACGCGTCGGCCCGGGCCATCGAGGCGGCGCGCCCGCGGCGGCGCATCGAGGCGGTGCAGTCGCTCACGCGCGCCGTGCCGTCGGAGCTGGTGGAGCGCTACTTCGGCTTTCCCGGGCCGGACCGAACCGCCCTGCAGCGCTGGCTGCGCAACCTGTTCCAGGACGCCTTCGCCAACCCCATCGACGACCCGTACGTCCGCGAGGCGGCGCACCAGTCGTTCCTGGAGGTGAAGGCGTGGGTGCTTCCCGAAATCGCCCGGCGGCGCGCGGCGGGTACGGGACTGGACGACGACGTGATGGGCCGCATGATCGCCCTGGGCGCCACCAACCCCTGGGCCGACGACGACTGGGTCCGGCGCAACATCGCCGGGCAGATCGTGGGCGCGGTGGATACCATCTCGCGCTTCAGCATCCTGGCCATCGACGAGCTCCTTCGCCGCCCGCGCGAGCTGGAGGGCGCGCAGGCTGCCGCACAGGTGGGCGACCTGGACCGCGTGCGCCAGTACGCGTGGGAGGCGGTGCGCTTCAACCCGCACACACCGCTGATGGCGCGCACGTGCTCGTCGGCCTGCACGCTGGCGGCCGGCACGCCACGCGCCAAGCAGATCCAGCCCGGGAGCGGGATGGCCATCGGCACCCTTTCGGCCATGTTCGACCCCGACGGCTTCCCCGATCCGAGGCGGTTCCGCATCGACCGCGACGTGAAGTCGTACCTGCACTTCGGCTGGGGGATGCACCAGTGCTTCGGGATCGGCATCAACATGGTGATGATCCCCGAGATCATGGCTGCCATGCTGCGCTTGGACGGGCTGCGCCGCGCTCCCGGCCGCGCCGGGCGCGTGGTGCTGGATGGTCCGTTTCCCGATCGCCTGGCGCTGGAGTTCGACTGAATCCGTCGACTGCGGCCTCACGCAGAGCCGCAGAGCCGCAGAGAGAGGATACGGAGAGAGGACGCCTCACATGCGGGCATCGAGAACGCGGAGGGAGGGCCTCCGGGGTTCCTCGCTGCCCCTGCGTGTGAGGCTCTTCTTTTTCTTGGTGTAGACGGCGGCGCGGAGCATGCGGCGGGGGGCGCAGGGTAGCGCTTCGTCCCTCAACCCGGCGTACCGATGCAACTGACGGGGATTCACCACCTGACCGCCGTGTCGGCCGACATCCGCGGCAACCACCGCTTCTACACCGGCGTCCTGGGGATGCGGCTGGTCAAGCGCAGCGTCAACCAGGACGACGTGAGCGCCTATCACCTGTTCTACGCCGACGCCGTCGGGTCGCCCGGCACGGACCTGACCTTCTTCGACTGGCCGATGCCGCGCGAGCAGCGCGGGACGCACGCCATCACCCGGACGTACCTGCGCGTTACGGGCGCGGCGTCGCTGGAGTGGTGGGCCCGCCACCTCGCCGACCAGGGCGTGCAGGCCGGCGCGGTGGAGGAGCGCGACGGGCGGCTGACGCTGGACTTCGAAGACCCCGAGGGGCAGCGCCTGTCGCTCGTGGATGACGGCGGCGCGGGCGATCCCCCCACGCCGTGGGACCGCTCTCCCGTTCCCCCCGAGCACCAGGTCCGCGGGCTGGGACCCGTCATGATGAGCGTGCCCAGCCTGCGCACGACCGACATGGTGCTCACGCAAGCGATGGATTTTCGGCCCGTGCGCCAGTACGCGCACCCCGACAATCCCCGCCACGCGGTGCACGTGTACGAGATGGGCGCGGGCGGGCCCCACGCCGAGCTTCACGTCGCGGTGCAGCCGGACCTGCCGCCCGGCAGGCTGGGCGCCGGAGGCGTGCACCACGTCGCCTTCCGCACCCCCCACGACGAGGAGTATCACGGCTGGGTGCGGCGGTTGACCGAGATGGGCATCCGCAACAGCGGCGAGGTCGACCGCTACTACTTCCGCAGCCTGTACTTCCGCGAGCCCAACGGCATCCTCTTCGAGATCGCCACGGACGGGCCCGGCTTCGCCGTGGACGAGAACCCCGCCACGCTGGGCGAATCCGTGGTGCTGCCGCCGTTCCTGGAGCCGCGCCGCGAAGCGATCGTCGCCGGCCTCAAGCCCATCGACTAGGCGGGACAGAACCCGCGTCACGGAAAACGGCAGGGCCACGGAAAGTCCTCTCCGCGGCCCTGCTGCCTTTATCCGTTCGCCGGCGTTCAGTGGACGCGGATTCCGCGCGCCACCAGCCCCAGGCCGCCGGCCAGCAGGCCCAGCATCATCAGCGTGTTGAACAGGCTGGTGGGCCGGAAGTAGATGTGGAGATTGGAGAGGATGCCCGCCAGGATGATGGCCGCGCCCACCAGCACCAGCAGCCAGCCCACCGCCGAGCGCCCGTTGAAGAACAGCATTCCGATGCCCGCCAGCAGCGGGATCAGCGTCAACCCGAAGGCGTTGTAGCCCCCCACCCGCCAGAACCCGCTGCTGACCTCCACCTGTGAAGTCAGCAGGTACGCGCCCGCGAACGCCATCGTCAGCCCGATGATGAATTCCAGCACGCCGCCCGGGGTGCCGCCCGCGCCGCGGGTCCGCTCGATTTCGGTCACGGAAGTTCCTTCGTGCTCGGGTGGGGAGTTCGGCGGGAACCATAGTATCAGCGTTCTCGCGCTCCGGTGCAACGGGTGATGCGGGCGTACAGTACGGCCGGGCCACAAGTTGTTTCGCCGCAGGCACAAGCGAAGAGGGCGGCCCCTGTCACGGGGCCGCCCTCTCGGTCTTCTTCCCGTCCGGGTCGCCGCTCTCTTCCATGGGGCCGAATCTAGTCCGCACGAACGAGGCGGCGCAAGATAAAGAAGCCGAACTGCGGGTTTCACACGGAGGGCACGGAGGACACGGAGGAACGGCAGAGGATTTGTCTTTTCCCCCGTGACCTCCGTGCCCTCCGTGTGAGGCCGCTGTTATCGGGGCATGCGAAACGCCAAACGCCCGCCCTGATCACGAGGATCAGGGCGGGCGTTCGGAATAAAAGGCCGGCGGCGCCGTACTCTCCCACCGGGTGGCCCCGGCAGTA
>NZ_DASVSF010000014.1 GCF_036388275.1 Longimicrobium sp. | reverse complement strand
CGCCGCTGGAGGATTGCGACCTCATCGCCACCGCCGCGACCTACCCGCTGCTCGTGCGCGGCTACCAGCTCGCCGTCGAGCGGATGTCGGAGCTCGACAAGGCGTTGATAGACGGGCTGAAGGCGCGCGGCTTCCGCCATGACATGGGCGAGGACGGGACTGGCCACCAGATGAAGTACCGCCGGCGGGGCGGCGGCTACTACCTCGACGCGGGGTGCGCCGGCCTCATCATCCGCGGCGAGATCGGCTTGCTGCAATTCGATGATATCCAGCGCTTGGTGGCCGAGGGCGCGCTGCTGAAGGATGGCACCGTGGTGCCGGCGGAACTGCTGGTACTGGCGACCGGCTACCACACCCAGCAGGCGCTAGTGCGGCGGCTGCTAGCACTACTTTGGCACTTTGAGGGCGCGTTGAGAAATTTGACGGTGGCAGTGCGGGCAACGGCAAGGAATCGCTGGCGGAGCGAACAGCTTGGCGACGATGGCACGGCGGATTTCAGGCAGCGAGGGCTGTGGCGGCGGCCCGTTGGGGGCCAGCTTTTTTCCCCCGACCCGCAGCCTTCAGGCGCCGGTGTTGCAGATAGGCAAACGCGATGCAGGTCATCAGCGCATGCCGATGCAGACCGGTCCAGGACCGGCCCTCGAAGTCGCCAAGGCCGAGTTCTTGTTTGAGTTGCTGATGGACCTGCTCACAGGACCAGCGCGCCTTGACGGTGGCGGCCAGACGCCGCAGCGAGGCCCGCGGCGGCAGGTTGCTGAGGGAGTGCTTCCGCTCGCCACTGTCCCGCCATTCGCCGATCAGCCAGACCGCATCGCCCGGCAGGCGCAGCTTGTCGGCGTTGGTCGGCCCGTCCGCCACACGGACCCGAACGGCGGCGAAGCGGGCACTGAGGGGACCTTTGGTGCCATGTCGCCAGGTGACGCGCCGCCAGCGCTGCTGGTCGAGCGTCGCGGCCGCCGGGCGCGGCGGCCGGTCCGGCACCGGGTGCTTGCTGGGGCGCCCGGTCGGCGTGCGCGATGGACGCAGCCTGACCGTCGTCGGGTAGACAAGCTGGGTGCCGGCGATGCCGACCGCCCAGGACAGCCCGCGCTCGTCCAGTCCCTGGCGGAACACCGGGCTGCTGCCATATCCGGCGTCGCCCAGCACGCAGCCGAAGCGCAGCCCGGCATCAATCACCCGGTCGATCTCGGCCAGCGCAATCGCGGGCTTGGTTCGGGCCGCTTGCGCTGCCTCCGGCACGCCCGCCGCGTCACAGCGCCCCGGATCGTCGGTCCAGGCGGCGGGTAGAAACAACCGCAGCCCGACCGGTACCGGCACCTCGCCGCGGGCCAGCGTCAGCGAGACCAGCACCTGGCAGTTCGCCGTCTTGCCCAAGGCGCCGCAGTATTGCGCCGCCACGCCGACCGAGGCGGTGCCCTTCTTGGGCAGGCCGCTGTCGTCGACCACCAGCACGGCATCCCGACCACCGACCAGTCGGTCAGCTTGCGCGGCGAGCACGTCCCATAGCGGCGCATCGTCCCAGGCCGGACTGCTGACGAAGTGGTGCAACTGGTCGTGCCCGGGCAGCCCGAGCCGCTCGGCCATCGGCTGGATGCTCTTGCGTCCGCCATTGTCCAGCAACCCACGGACATACTGCGGCGCCATTGCGCGGCGCGTCTTGCGCCCGGTCGCGTCGAGGAAAGGCTCGAGCCAGGTATCGAGATCACCGCCAATATCGCGCGGCAGTTTATAGGTGTGTCCCGCTTGCATGCTTTGAAGATAGGAACTCAGACACAGTTTTGAAGTGCCAAGGTAGTGCTAGAAGGTGCGAAGCCGGCCTGCCCGACAGCTTGCCAACCGCATCTGATACCGGCCCCAAGGAATTCCTCACCCGGTTCTGGAAAGTGCGTCTGAGTTCCCCATCTTTCAAGCATGCAGACAAGGAACGCCTATAAACTGCCGCGCGATATTGGCGGTGACCTCGATACCTGGCTCGAGCCTTTCCTCGACGCGACCGGGCGCAAGACGCGCCGCG